>JBHENZ010000141.1:0-12515 GCA_046261815.1 Pyrinomonadaceae bacterium
AAGACGGACGGCTGCCAATCGCTTGTGTCACGTGTGTTCGAAGCGACGTACTTTGTTGCGATTCAGTGATCAAAGCCCCAACTCTGAAAGAAGTTCTGTCGCCGTCACAATTCTAATGTTGCGATATATCTTTAAATCCAATAAATCTTTGTCGCCGGAGACGATAAACTCACACTCACCGGAAACAGCGCAAGCGATAACTGCATCGTCATCAGGGTCGCGCATGACCACCCGCCCTATCTCCACTACTTCGATCAGTTCTGCGAGTGCTTTGTACTGGTCAAGGATATCGCCTACGGAGGAGTTGACCGCATCCAGCCGCCACCGAAATCTGGCACGAGACAGAACCTCGTCAAGCTCGGCGAGCAGATCATGGCTGGTGAAGAGATCTATGACGCCCGTTTGAGCGGCATCCAATACTCGACGCGAATTGCCACCCCAGAGGAACGCGGAAACGACTAAATTGGTATCGACGGTGACCCGCATTTATGACGACTGCCGTTCCCGCCTCTCCCGTCTGACAGCCGCGATCTCCTCAGCGATCTCCTCTTCCGTCGGTGGATCGGGCAGGGCGGCGAGTCGATCCATTGTGTCGAAGAGCCTGTTGACCTTTCGCCGGCGGATGGCCTCTCTGAGCAGGGAGTTGATGATCAGCGGTTTAAAAAGGCCCATCTCCTTCGCTTCGGTCGCAAGTTCATCGGGTAATGTTAAGATAACTTCTGACATAAAATTTCTCCGATTCAATTATATCTCACGATGCAAACGACGGCGGGTACTTCATCCACCGTCGAACTAGCCGCGACATTCCTTAATCGTCCTCTTCTATCTGAGGCGCGCCGGTTTTTACATCGCCGTCACGCTCGTAGTTTACGACGATGATGCCGTTTGGGCTGACCTGGCCGTGGGTTACCTTGAACGCCGCCGGGATCGTGCCGTCGCCGAATAGACGTTTTCCTGGTCCTAGCGTGATCGGAAATATCATTAGCTCCAACCCATCACAAGATCATTCTTGAAGAGCGTCTGCAGCATATCCGCACTTCCCATTACGTGCAGATCCGGACCGCAGTGTTTATTTCGACAAGTGCGACCCGCGGATCGGCCCAATTCATACCATTTTTCGTTTAAGAATCCGCAGCAAGATTTTTCCGCACTCGAAACGATAGATCAAGTGCCTCCACCGCCGACGCCGCGTCCCGAAAACGCCGACAAATCCGCCGCTCCAACTGCGACGACGCTCGCCGACTTATACAAACTGTTCCCCGCAGCGCCGTGCGCCGCATATTTTCCTCGTCGCCCCGGTACCCGTCGTATTAGGAGATTCGGCGCCGCACGGAAACGACTTTTTTGGGGCAAGAAGGCGAGATTTGGCGCCGTGGGGCGGTCGTGGGAATTCATTTCTTATCGCGGCGAAAAATTTTTCCGTTAATTTGTGGAACTTTATGGAAAGTCCTGCGTGAGCCTTAACTGAGGAGGCGTATCTTCGCGCCTTCGCGAATCTTTTTTCTTTAACAATTAGAGATTGTCGACGTGTGCTGACACGTGTTCGATAAACCCTCGCTGGCCGTGAGTGACGCCTTCGGGCAGCTCATCGGGTGGAAACCAGCGGAAGCCTTTAATTTCGCGGGTTAAGACACGCGGTTCGCCAACCGGCCGCGCTGCGTAAAGTATCTCGATGTGCCCACTGTGCGTGACGACGCTGATCAGTTGCACGTCGTCAAGCTCGAGGCCGATCTCTTCGCGGATCTCGCGGCGAATTCCCGAATCGGGCTGCTCGCCGTGGTGTAAGAATCCTCCGGGCAGGCCCCAGCCCGAACCGGGCCGGAGGACGTGATCGAGCAAGAGTATTTCACCCGATTCGTTGAGAACAGCGACGGCTGCCGAAACCGTGAACTTGTCGTTCGCGGCGCGGGTCAACCTTTGCCGCCATTTTCGCGGCAGCTTTTTCCAGGTATTGCCGATGACATTTCTTATCATTAGGAATGTGCTACGCTGATTTTTCACTTTTCAAGGGGGCGGCCTTTCCGGCCGCAAAAAGCTGGAAAAACTAAATAGTTAGAGATTTTTAAATTGTAGGTACAATTCTGGGCTCTACCTGGGGTTTCCTCATTTGCATCTTAGCTGTTCCTCATTGGGATTTACGAATGAAAATCAAAGATTCCTGCGTTTTAGGTATCGCGGCTGTTTTTGTTATGGCAGTCGTCGCGTTCGGCGTATCCGCCCAGAGCGATAAAGTTCGTTCTGATTTATCAAAATCATTTAAGAGATTCGAGCTTATCCACCTGGATACCAAAAGCTCGGCAAACAATCTACAGAATAAGCGTCTTCGGCTTACGGCCGGCGGGCGCACTTTCGACACTACGCTCGAGATCAACGATCTTAGATCGAGCCTATATCGAGCGGAAAATACTGTCGGCGTCGGCCGTTTTCCCGTTGACGAATTACCGGAAATTAACACGTATAAAGGCAAGATTGACGGCGCGGCCACTTCAGAGGTCAGGCTGACCATCGAGGGAGACAAAGTAGTCGGGTTTTTCGAAATTAATTTCGAACGGTTTTTCGTCGAGCCCGCCGCCAAGTATTCGGAAGCTGCGGCCGATGGCCAATCGATAATTTATCGGGAAGAGGATTCCCTTGTCAGTGAACCTTTCCACTGCGCCGCGGATATTCCTCGCCAGATCGAGTACGGCCAAAGCATCCTCTCGACGGAAAATGCAAACGCGGTCGAATCGGGCAGAATTCTCGAGCTTGCGACCGAGGCCGATTACGAATATGTCGGTCGGCTCGGCGGTGCCTCGGCAGCGAATTCTCAAATCTTGAGCATTCTTAATATGGTCGAGGGTACTTATGTCGGCGAGTTGAACATCGAAATAAATGTTGTCTACCAGCACACCTGGTCCTCGCCGGACCCATTCGGCGGGGGCGATGCCATAGTCGTGCTGAATAATTTTCGAGCTTACTGGATCGCCAATTTCCCGCTAGCGAGCTATCCGCGTGACGCAACACACCTTTTCACCGGCAAGACGAATATTCAGTCGGCGGGCGTCGCCTTCGTCGCATCGATTTGCGCATCGCCCTCTTTTGCCTACGGCCTAAGCGGATACGTAAACTGGTCGCCAGGCAAATATCTTGTTCCGGCGCACGAAATCGGTCACAACTTCGGTGCCGACCACGCCGAAGCCGCTCAAGGCTGCGGTAATACGATCATGAACGCGTACCTGGCGCAATCGGCGCAGCTTACGTTCTGCCCGTATTCACGAAACGAGATCACGACATTTGTAAATGCCCGCGGCAGCTGCCTACTGTCGAGCGGAGGCAACCCCGGCCCGAGTCCAACCCCAACCCCTACTCCAACGCCAAATCCCACACCCACGCCAACGCCTAATCCGACGCCAACTCCCACGCCAACGCCTGATCCGACGCCAAATCCGACACCTACGCCCCAACCTCCGACGGGTGCGCGTACGCCGTTCGACTTTGACGGTGATGGTCGCGCCGATGTGGCGGTCTTCAGACCGGAGACGGGCACGTGGTATTTAAAGCTGAGCTCGTTAGGTTTTACGGGGTTCAACTTCGGACAACTCGGCGATAAAGCGGTTGCTGCCGATTATAACGGCGACGGCCGATCGGATGTCGCCGTGTTTCGCTCGGGTTTCTGGTACCGGCTGCTGAGCGGACAAAATTTTTACGATGCGGTGAACTTCGGTATTGCGGGCGATCTGCCCGTCCCAAGCGATTATGACGGCGACGGGCGAGCCGATCCGGCCGTTTTTCGTCCAGCGACCGGAATGTTCTACATTCTGGGCAGCTCGACCGGCTTCAACAGCATTCAGTTTGGGCAGTCGGGCGACGTGCCCGTCGCCGGCGATTACGACGGCGATGGACGAGCTGATATCAATGTCTTTCGTCCATCAAACGGCACCTGGTACCGAATGAATAGCGGCAGCGGTTTCGAAGCGCAGACATTCGGACAAACGGGCGACAAGCCCGTGACCGGCGATTTCGATGGCGACCGTCGTGCGGATCTTGCCGTCTATCGGCCCTCCGACGGAATGTGGTATATCTACGGCAGCACGACCAGATTTTGGGGAACGCACTTTGGCATATCAGGCGATATTCCAACTCCGGCCGACTTCAACGGCGATGGCCGTACGGATTTTGCCGTCTTCCGTCCGTCCACTGGCGAGTGGTTTCGCCGCGAATCCGGTACCGGTGCCTTTATAGGCGAAACCTTCGGCGTAAGCACCGACGAGCCCGTCCAATCAACTCACAATCCGTAGATTTTCGTTTAGATCTGCAAACCCGGGAACGGCACTTTTGAAAAAGCCGTTCCTTTTTTTTGCGACGTGGGAGGTTAGGTTTCAATTTCTACAAAAAAAGGGTCGTGGGTCAGTTTGAATTACCAAAGCCCTAAAAGATAAGCGATATAAAAAAGGCACACCAGCCAGCACGGAACAAGCCTTTATAACCTGCTTGAGCAGGATTGCAGATTTCCCCAATTTCACACTGACCCACTACCAAAAAAAGAAACGGCTCCGTAAAGCCGTTCCTTCCCAAGAGCTAAATTATTGATTCTTCACCTCAGTATTACATCGTCAACCCGGAACGTTGTGGTAAGCGAACTGTCCATTGTCGTTCTGAATTGCAGACGCACGGTTTGGCCGGCCCAGGCGGACATGTTTAATGTTCGCAAGGTGTAGCTGCCGGCACTTGCCTTGTTCAGGTTGCTGTACGTGGCGAGCGTGCCGAGCAATGCTCCGCTGGTGTTTCTGACTTCGACATACAGCCGATCATAAACGGTCGTGGTCGTCGTTTCGCTCGACGAAACATTCAGCCAGAACTCTAAGCTGCTGCCGGCGCCGCTCGGAATCGAAACGGTCTGATACCACTGACCCGAGACGCTGTTGTTAACGCCTAAATAAATGTAGCCGGTGCCGCCGTGGGGATAGTTGCCATTCGCGGTATAAAATGCACCCGAACCGCTTCCCACCCATGGCGACGAGCTGCCCTCGAAACCGCCGTTCGAGATCAAATTTCCGGATGGCGGGGGAGGCGTCGGTGTCGGCGTTGGCGGCGGGGGGGCACCGGTCAACGGCGAATAAAGTAGTAAGTTGGGAGATCCGGTTCCGATGCTCGACAATTTTCCGCTCGATGCTGAGTCCAAGATGGCGTCAGCGACCGTTGCCGGACTAGCCGACGGATCTGTCTGCAGATAAAGTGCTGCCACGCCCGCTACATGCGGCGATGCCATTGATGTACCTGAGATAGTGTTTGTAGCCGTGTTAGATGTGTACCAGGCCGAAGTGATCGACGATCCCGGTGCAAATATGTCGACGCATGCGCCGTAGTTCGAGAACGATGAGCGCTCGTCCGTGTTCGTTGTCGAGCCGACGGTAATCGCGCTTTCGGCCCTGGCTGGCGAATAGTTGCAGGCGTTCGCGTTACTGTTTCCGGCGGCAACTGCATAAGTTACGCCTGCGGCAACCGAATTCGCAACGGCATTGTCGATGGCCGACGAGGCACCGCCGCCGAGGCTCATGTTTGCGACGGCTGGTTTCACATGATTGGCGGTCACCCAGTCGACTCCGGCGATGACGCCCGAATTCGAACCTGATCCTGAACAGTTGAGCACACGAACGGCGTAAAGCCGCACATTCTTCGCGACACCGTAAACCGATCCGCCGACCGTGCCGGCGACGTGCGTGCCGTGACCGTTGCAGTCATTCGTGTTTTGCCCGTCGCCGATCGAGTCGTAGCCGACAAAGGCTCGGCTGCCGAATTCGGTATGCGTTCGTCGAATTCCCGTGTCAATAATATACGCATTCACGCCACTGCCTGTGGCGGTGTAAGTGTAATTGCCGTCCACGGGGCGGTCGCGTTGATCGATGCGATCAAGGCCCCAGGTCGCGCCTGATTGCGTCACGTTGGCGAACACCTCGGCGTCTTCCTCGACGTATTTGACACGCGGATCGCGGCTAAGGTTAATCGCATCCCCTTTCGACATCTCAACCGAAAAGCCGCTTATGGCGTGCTTGTAGATTCTTTCAGGACGGCCGCCATAAACCTCGGATAGCTCGCGCGCCAGGCCTTCAGAATTCGAGTTCTGGCCGCGGGCACCGACCGACCAGTCTTCCAAAATAACGATGTACTTATTCGGAATCGGATTGAAAACTCTCCGATACCGTGCCTCCTGGCCCTCGGTCGTAAGATCCCAAAGGCCAAGCGCGAGAAATCCAATCGCGAAAGTTACTGCAACTAAACCAAATTTCCGCATTTCCCCTCCTGAGTTATTCTGATTTACCAATGATTAGACCGAATAAACGGAAAGCCCCGAGGAGCGTGAAACCAAAACCCGAATTATGAGAAAATTGGTGCCGAGAGAATTCGTCCCTGTGGTAATTGCGACAAAAGTTCGCGAAAGGGAAACAGACGACACTATTGAAATAAAATAAACGCCTACGATAATAATGCTCTAATGTAGTCGTGTCAAGGAAAAATATAAATAGTGTTATGGCCAGTATAATCAACGCGGAAACGCCTGCCGAAGGCCAACGGATGACGTGGGCTGAAGTTTCGAAGATTCACAAAATTCGCAACGGAATTTATCATCGAAATGGCCTATTGATCTCGCTGCTCACCGATTTTGGCCGGATCAATCCATGCTATCCGGATCATCACGGCGAGGGCGGCGACACGATTCTCTACACCGGTTCGGGCCGCCGGGGCGACCAAAAGCTGAACGCAGCTAACCGCGCCATGCTCGACGCTATCGACAGCTGCAACATCGTGCCTTTATTCAACAAGCTCTCCATCGGCGTGTGGGAATTTACCGGCCTTTGGCTTGTAACCGAAGGCAAGTTTGTTTTTGACGAAAGCCGGAATAGAATGATTTGGAATTTCACACTGAGACCAGCGACCGCCTTAATTACCGACCCCCACGACTTTAGGTTTCCGAACACCAAACGAGATCCTCTTAATCACTTCGTGGCACTAACTAACCTGAAAGTGTGAAAACGTTCCACAAATGCAACATTGTGCTGTCGCGGCACATTTTTAAAATTATTTTTCCGATGGAACGTAAACACAAACTGGCGATTTTGGCGGATGCGGCGGAGATATGCTGCTTCGTGTGCTACTCACAGACCAAATACGACCGTTAGGGCGTGTGTGCAAGTTTGAAGCTTCGCTTCTCGAACAAGAAAACTGCCGCTAACATTGCCGTCCCGCCGCAGACATCGAGCAGCACGTCCAAAATCGACCCAGTCCGCGTTGTGGTGAAACTTTGGTTTGTTTCGTCTACCGCCGCGACAGAAAGAACCAACAGAAACGCAACCGCGTAAGCTAAATTTTTAGACTGAAACACGGCTAAAGTGCGAAACGCCCGAACCCCAAAAAACGCGAGCACGGCATACTCGGCGAAGTGTGCAAATTTGCGGACGAGGCCGTGGATAAAATGCAGCGTAGGCTCATCGGCGGCCGGGAACAAAAATTCGAGAATCGGCCGGATGAACCGCGATGTTTGCGACATCGAGCCTTCGTAACCGGAAAGAAAGAAAATAACTACGATCCAAACGACAAGAAGCGCGTATCTGAGAAATGCGTCGCGCCGCCGTTGAGGTTCCGGAGTTGTTGGTATCATTTCTCTTCAGTTCATAGTTTGCAAGCGACAAGTTATACGAAATTACAACGCCGCGGCGCCGGAGACGACCTCGATGATTTCTTTTGTGATCGCGGCCTGGCGGATGCGGTTCATGTTGAGGGTGAGCGTGTCGATCAGCTCGCCGGCGTTTTTCGAAGCGGAATCCATTGCCGTCATCCGCGAGCCTTGCTCGGAGGCGATCGATTCGAGCATCGCCTTGTAAAGCTGCGTCTCAATTTGTTTCGGCAGCAGCTTTCCAAAAATTTCAGCGGCCGGCTGCTCGTAGATGTATTCGGCCTGCGGCCCGCTTTCGGCATCGTCTTGCACATCGCGCGGAATCGGCAGCACTTGCTCGATAACCGGTTTTTGCGAGAGCACGGTTTTGAACTCGGTGTAAACGAGAAAGACCTTATCGATCGACGTGTCTTCAGTGAAAGTTTTTACGATCTTGCGAGCGATGTCGAGAGCGTCCTGATGCTCGACGCGGCCCGAGCCAGTAAGCCCAATGTATTCGTCGGTTATTTCAACGGTCCGCCGTTTGAAAAAATCGCGCCCTTTGCGGCCGACGGCAACAAGCTCGGAAGTCTTAGCCTGGTTCTCGCTCAAAAAAGCCTGCGTCGCCTTAATCACGTTGGCGTTAAAGGCGCCCGCTAATCCTTTATCGGCGCTAACGAGCACGATCGAATATTTTTCGTCGCCGCGTTCGTCTAAAAGCGGGTGCGAAAATTCATCGGCAACGCGCGCGCTCAAACCGCCGAGCACCTGGGACATCTTTTGTGCGAAAGGCCGCGCGGCCGTCACGCGATCCTGTGCGCGTTTCAATTTTGCAGCGGCGACCATCTTCATCGCCTTGGTGATCTGCTGTGTGTTTTTTACCGACTTGATCCGTCGGCGCATATCTAGCAAGCTAGGCATAAAATTACTTCATGAGCGGTTGGCAAAAGCGAATCTGAACGGGCGCAACGTACGGAACGAGACGATGCGAACCGTCTGCAACCGTAACCTCGCGCTTTTCCTCTTTCTCTAAATTCAACTGAACTTGGATGTGTTCCGGGTGCAGAGGGTCGCCCTACCGATCGACCAGCGATGACGCTCAAGGGCTGAAGCTCGGAATTAAGCGGGTTGCTGTTCGAATATCAGCATGAATATGACCCATACCCTATGCAGCCGCAACGGCCGTTTTGCCCTTGTCCCAGCGCGTCGCCTTAAAGTCCTCGACCGCTTCTTTCAGCGTAGATTTCAGATCGTCGTCGACGCTCTTCTTTTCGCGAAGGGTGTTGTAAACGGCCGGGTGCGCGTTTTCGATAAATGCGGAAAGCTCATTTTCGAAACGGCGAAGCTGGCTGACTTCGATGTCGTCGGCGAGGCCGTTGGTTACGGTCCAAATCGTAAATACCTGCCGCTCGACCGCCATCGGTTGATATTGGCCCTGCTTCAAAACTTCGGTCAGCCGGCGGCCGCGCTCGAGTTGGGCTTGAGTCGCTTTGTCCAGATCAGAGCCGAACTGCGCGAACGCTGCCAACTCGCGAAACTGGGCGAGCTCGATGCGCAATGTACCGGCGACTTGCTTCATCGCCTTGATCTGTGCCGCGCCGCCGACGCGCGAGACCGAGTTGCCGACGTTGATCGCGGGCCGCACGCCCGAGTTGAAAAGATCGGCCTCCAGAAAAATCTGACCGTCGGTGATCGAGATCACGTTAGTCGGGATATAGGCCGAGATATCGCCGGCCTGCGTTTCGATGATCGGCAAGCTTGTGAGCGAGCCGCCGCCTCGGGCATCGGACATTTTTGCCGCGCGCTCCAAAAGGCGGGAGTGAAGATAAAACACATCGCCCGGATAAGCCTCGCGGCCAGGTGGGCGCCGAAGAAGCAAAGAAATTTCGCGATAGGCAGCCGCCTGTTTCGAAAGATCGTCGTAAATCGTCAAAGCATGGCGGCCGTTATCGCGGAAAAATTCGCCCATTGCGCAGCCAGCGTAAGGCGCGAGGAATTGCATCGCGGCCGGGTCCGAAGCCGAAGCATTGACGACGATCGTGTAATCCATCGCGCCGTGCTCTTCGAGCTTCTGTCGCACTTGCGCTACGGTCGAGGCTTTCTGGCCCACGGCGACGTAGACGCAGATCACGTCCTTGCCCTTTTGGTTGATGATCGTATCGATCGCGACGGCCGTTTTACCGGTCTGCCGGTCGCCGATAATCAGCTCACGCTGACCGCGGCCGATCGGCACCATCGAGTCGATCGCTTTCAAACCCGTCTGCAGCGGCTCCTTTACGGGCTGGCGGTCGATGATGCCAGGGGCGATTCGCTCGATCGGAAAATACGTGTCAGCGACAATCTCGCCCTTGCCGTCAATCGGGTTTCCCAAAGCATCGACCACGCGGCCGATCAGAGCATCCCCGACAGGCACGCTCATAATGCGGCGCGTGCGTTTGACCTCGTCGCCTTCTTTGATCTTTTGAAAATCGCCGAAAAGCACGGTTCCGACTTTGTCTTCTTCAAGATTGAGCGCGAGTCCGCGAACTTCGTGCGGGAACTCGAGCAGTTCGCCGGCCATTACTTTTTCGAGGCCGTGAATCTCGGCGATGCCGTCGCCGACCTTGATCACGGTTCCGATCTCGTCGACCGTCATGGTCGCATCGAAGTTTTCGATCTGGGCACGGATGATTTCGTTAATTTCGTTAGCTCTGATTGCTTCCATTGTTCTATATATCGTTTTTGGTTTTTAGTCTTTCGTTTTGAGTCCTTGGTCCTATGTCATTCGCCGGATCTTTTTGAAAGATCGATACTATAACAAAGACTAGGCACAACGGACGAAAGACTAAAAACCAAAAACTAGCTTCCGATCATTTGTTCTCGTAAATTCTTCAACTGCGTTTTTACCGACGCGTCGTAGACGGTCGAGCCGATTCGCGTGACGACGCCGCCGATAATCGAGCCGTCGACATCGAAATTTAGCTTGACTTCACGGCTGGTAAGCCGGGCAATGTTGGCGGCAAGCTCTTTTCGCTCGGGCTCATTAAGATTACGGGCCGATGTGACCGATGCCGATACGACGCCGCTTCGCGATTCGAGCTCGGCCGCAAAACGCTCGTTGATCTCGGCAAGCTCCGTCAGGCGATTGTTTCGCAGCAGTACGCGAAGGAAATTTCCAGTAGTTTTCGAAGGCCGCGTTTTTTCAAGCAGTCTGGCTAATATCTTTTCCTTGTTTGAGTGCGGAATCGCGGGATTGCCGAGCACATTCCGGAGGTCGGCATTCGATGTGATCAGGGTTTGCCACTGTACGAGCTCCTGCTTTACCGTGTCGGTTTCTTCGGATTTGCCGACAACGTCCGCGAGAGCTGCCCCATAACGGCGGGCTACGGTTTCGATGCTCATTCTAGCGTAGACCTCCGATCGCCTCGATACCTGTTTTAACGAGCCGCGCATCCTTCGCCGCATCGATCTGCGAACGCAATTTTTCTTCGGCCCGGCGGATGCTTTCCTCTGCCGAAAATCTTCGCAACTCGGTTTTCGCCTGATTGCTCAACCTCGTAATTTCGCCTGTTGTCTGATCCTGCAGTTTTTTAACTTCTGCGTCGGCTTCTTTATCAATTCGGCTTTTTTCAGCTACCGCTTCGGATCGCGATGTTTCAAGAACACGGGCCTTTTCCGCATCGAGAGCGGCGAGCTTCGCTTCGGCAGAAGTCAGGCGCGACAGGGCCGATTGCTTTTCTTCCTCGGCCCTGATCAAGTCGGCGCGTATAGCCTCGCGCTTAGCCTTGAACGCCTCAGGAAGTTTTTTTACCTTCGCGAAGTAAATTAGCAGACCTATGAATATCGCGAGATTGATCAGCCGCCACAATTCGAAGCCGGGCGTGCTGAGATAGCGGTTCCAGAATCCCGTAAAACCGCCTCCGCCTCTACCGGCATCGGCGGCGAGAATTAGAAGAAAGCTGTTTATGAATTCAAACATAGGCTCGGAGCACCAGTTCAGAGTGCAAGCTTCTGCCCGTTCCTGTCGTTGAAGAACAAGCTAGGATACGCACTCTAAAACTTTTAATTTTTCAAAATACTGGAAGTAATTTTATCGGCCATCAGGTCGGCATCGCGTTCGATGGCCGCACGAACTTCGGCGGCCTGCTGCTGCAGCTCCCGCTTTTCCGTTTCAAGCTGCGCAGCGGTTTTTGCCCGAGCATCGCCGATTAATTTCTGACGTCGTTCGACGGCCGCGAGACGTTCGCCCTCGATTAATTGGTAACCTTGCGAGCGAGCGGCGAGCATCTCACCGCTGTAACGATTTTCTTTTTCCGCGGCCTGGGCTGCGATCTCTTCCGCTTCGGAATTATGCCCGCCCCTGAATCTTTCGCGCGCGGCAATGACACGATTTATGGGTCGAAAAAGCGTGCGGTTGAGGACCCATATCATCAACAAGATCAAGCCTATATGGATAAAAAGCGTGCCGTCCGGAAAGAGCTGAATCGTCTCGGCAAATGCCAGCAAAAACATAAACTAGATTAAAGATTTATCAATAAATACCAGTCTCAAAATAGAACAATGCTCAAAACATATGAGAGTATCACGCGCGATTTCGAGGGTCAAGGCAGGCCCGATTGTGATAAATTTCTCATAACCGATGGCCACAAAACCCCGCGCAGCCCGAAATCGTACGATCGAATTGAGCAGCCAGGAAACCGAGCGCATGCGAGAGCAATTGCTTTTCGATGTTTTGTCTTCATCAGGTTTAATCGATCAAACTATCTGCGCGGACTCTTTCGAGATTTTGCCGAAGCTTGAGCCGCATAAATTCGATCTTCTTTTTTCCGATCCGCCGTACAATCTGAGCAAGCGATTCGGTCGGGAGAAATTCAGGCAAACTACGGATGAGGCGTACGAAGAATTT
>JBHENZ010000142.1:0-22204 GCA_046261815.1 Pyrinomonadaceae bacterium
AAGGGTCGGTCACGTGCAGCTTAACCTCGCTTCCGATAGATAAAACGTGTCCGACCCATTCATTTTCGACGAAATCCCTCGCGTCGGAACCGACTTTGACAATGATGTTCGGGCGAAACCGGCGAGGCTCGAACCTCCCTTGCGGGTAAAGCTCTCGAAGCCGCTCCAGCGTGGCGGTCGTCAAAAGATGGACCATGGCGTAATCGAAAAATGTTCCTTCCGGCGCATCACCGGCGATGCGTTCTTCCGTAACGACGAAATCATTCGCATCGCCATCTGTTTCTGACGAATACTGCTCCAGGACAGCGTTCAGAGGCGCTTGCGTTTTCAGAGAAACGGAGCGTGGCAATGCGTTTGAGAGTTCCTGGTTGACGTCCGTTTGGTCGCTCCTGACGACTTTACCATTCGGCAGGCTGATCCAAACCGCAGGTAGTTCCCCGTCGGATCTGATCGGTTCAACGTATGCAGCTCGAAAAGAAAAAAAATCAGGCCACTTCCTCGGATTTTTTGCGCTGACGACTTGCCCGCTTTCATCGTCCACAAGTGCGTACGCGCGGTCGCCGACAATGCCTCGGCTGCCGACGAGCGCAGAATTCAGTTCTTCGCCCATCATTGATTTAACCGGATACCGCCACAGCGATATCACAGAATCAAAGCTATTTGTAAACTGTGTTTGCATAGATCCTCTCTTGAAACAATATGTTGAAAGGTTTAGTTTTTTTTACTAACGTTCAAGAGATCTACCCAGATACTCAGAGAAATTCCGGCTTAAACGCTTCGCTGAACCGATTAGTGAGATTGGCCAGACCGACCATCAGGGTTAGCTCTACTAACTCTTGTTCACTCAGCCGAGATTGCAGCCCTTGCATTACGGCCTCCTCCACTTCGACCCGTTCAGTTAAGTCCTCTGCAAACTGCAATGCTAACTTTTGCAATTCATCGAAGGCATCGCTGTTTTGAAAATTACCTATTGCGTCCAGCTGCTCTTGCGTGAGTCCGACTTTAAGACCGAAAGTCATATGCACCTTTTCTCAATAGTCGCAGCCATTTAGCTGGCAGGTGCGAATGTAAACAAGCTCAAGCAGTTTGGGGTCACATTTCCAGCTAGGGATCACGCGGGCGAAAAAGTCCCAAACGGCTTTCGCCCCCGTCGGGCTGTGAGCCATCGCCTTAAAAAAGTTAGGTAAAACCCCGAAGGCTTTTTCGATCTCATCGAACGTTGCCTGCAACTCGCTCGGCGCAGTGCTTCGCTCTACATAAGAAATACGAGCCATTTCTTGACCTCCTTTCTTGATACAAAAAATAATAAAAACGATATAACATACATCATCTTGCTCTGCAAGAACGCCGAAGGCCCGGCATTACCCGCCCGCGGAGAGGTTGCTGGTCAAAGCCGAGGGTGGCGCGCTCGCGGGTTCAATGAGTTGTTAGGCGGCCCCGACGTCAACGCTCCCATCACGTTTCTGCTGCTTGGGCAAAGGCCGGGCGGCAAGGGCCAACAGTGTCGCGACGAACACTAGAAGTATCCCGACGAAACGCAACTTATCCCAGAAGAGCCATGCCTGAGCGCGGGCGGGTAATTTCTTCCGGCGTCATACCAGCTCCAGCGTCACGCATCCACCCGAAGGCCTGCGGAATGAACCAAAGTGCTGTTGAGAGAATGATGGGAACCCAGGAGCAACGCCACGAGCAGCCAATTCCGGCGAGGTCTGTACGGCCAACCAACGACTAGCGTGACGAGGAAAATCGGGATCCCCAGGTCGGTCACCGGATGCCGCCAGAATCGGCCTTGTGCAGGGAACCATTTTCCGTCGCTGAAGAAGGTCACGAGCGACTCTGGTAGGTTCCTGCTCCACTCAGGATAGATAACGGTCTCTGGTAAAAAGTGACACCTAGATTGATCGCGAATCCCAGGATTGACAGTATTAAAAGGAAATCACTCGGTCGAGTTCTCATTTCGCCTCCTTTTTCAATGAAGGGTTCCTAACGGCGGAGATGAGGTGGCGCAAAACCGGATGCACACAAGCAAAGGGTCAAAAGACGCCGTGATAAAAAGTCGCTGTTTTGCGCTCACGTCCATTGACTTGTTAGGCGCGATCTCTAGTTTACCGTGCCTGTTTACGCTTATCGAACTCACGAGGGGGTGAACTTAATAACTCCGTGGCAGCCTCGCCTGAACTCTCGGTGCCAGAGAGCCGCTCGATAGGTTGCCCAGGCGATGGAGCGATGCCTCTGGAATTGTTTGTTAATGCCGACTCGTTAAGACCACTCTGGGCGCGCCGCATCTTCCTCCACAGTCTGAAGCCCATTAGAAAAATTGGGATTAAGAACCCAATGATTAGCCAGCACAAGGCGAGTGCATATTTGAGGTGCGCGGGATCGCCGCTTCTGATGGATCTAATGATCAGGAGGCTGATACACACGCAAGCAATGGCGACGAAAACGCTGGAAATAACGATAACCAATGCCGCATTCCCCGGATTATTAACGCCAAATAACCACCCGCGAAATGAGACATCGCGCAGGTACGTGCCACACTTTTTGCAGTAGGTGTCAGGAGTCTGCTCCGAGGCTCCACAGTTCGGACAAAACATACCCATACATTTTACGATATAGATTACACGCAGCGCCTAACGGCTGAGATGACGTGGGCCGGAACGGGCAACACGCAAGCCGAAAGAAAAAAGACGACGTGATAAGAAAGTAGCTTTCGCCCTCACGTCCCTTGAATTGTTGGGCAACTTGCCAAACCAAAAGCGAGTTGCTTTTACATGAGCAACTCGCTTTTCAAACATACAGGTCAGGCTAAAAAAACATAACTACTGCCGTTGCTTTGCTTCCTTCAAACCGCGCTCAACCTTTTGTTCAGCCGCTCTCGATTCGCTCTTGTTAAGACCTAGATTCCGCAAAGTCTGACCGATACTATTGCCGCTCGCCAGTCCTTCGAGAATAGCACTCGTCGTAACATTAGGATAACGCTCGCCGAGATTTCTCGAAAGACGGTTTGCCGCCACAAACTGACCGAATTTTAAATTCGGATTGTTTGCCAACGCCGTTTGATATTGGCTTCTCAAATCGTTGGCATTCATATTCAAATCATTGGCGATCTGCGGATGTCTTTCGATTTCTCTATCCGCCTGCCGTCCGTTTTCACGCGCCGCACGCGCACGCTTAAGTCCCGCATCAGACCGACCGTTTGAATTTTCCGAAGCCGTGCTGAGTCCTCTATCCGAACGCCCGCCGGAACGCTCCGAAGCAGTTCCAAGTCCTCTGTCAACGCCGGGCGAGCTAGTCGGTCTTCCGCCGCCGTTTCCATTACCGCGCCCGCCGCCGCGTCCTTGCGCAGAAGCATCAAAACTCATTCCAAAAACAATGAGAAATGCCAGCGAAATAATGGCTAAAGTTTTAAATTTCATAAGCTACTCCAAGATACTTTCAATAAAAGCCTCAAGACATAGACATCTTTTCCGGCTTTTCATTTTCAGATTGCTCAATCAACGATTTAGTTGTCTAACTACTGATTGAGCGGAATGCTGATTCTGCTCAATCCACAAATCTCGTGTATTATACAAATCTTTACGCATAAGCGGCTTATATGCGTAAAGCCTTTCGCTGGGAGGTTAAGGATATATGCCGGATAAGCCGAAATTATTGGACCGGGTCAGGGCGACAGCGAGGGCGCGGCACCTTAGCAATCGCACCGAGGACACTTATCACAACTTCATAAAGCGTTACATATTGTTTCACAAAAAGCGGCATCCGGCGGAGATGGGTGCCGAGGAGATCACAGAGTTTTTGACCGACCTCGCGGTGAGGGGGCGATGCTCGATTTTAGTTGATTCCCGGAACCCCCTTCAGATTCGCCGATGAAAGATAACTATCCAAAGATCATCGATCTGTGCGAATGCGTTGGGGCCGCCGGCGGGCGGGCGATGCTGGTCGGCGGATGCGTGCGCGATGAATTGATGGGAATCGAGCCAAAGGATTGGGACGTTGAAGTTTATGGCTTAGAAACCGAGAAGCTGAAGGAGATTTTAGCGGAGTTTGCGGAAGAAATTTCCGCCGCAAGCGGGGGTGCGGACAAGAGTGTCCGCGTTCCGGTGAATGCTGTCGGAGAGGCGTTTACGGTTTATAAGATCGGGAATGATCTTGATGTTTCTATTCCGCGTCGCGAAAGGAAAACGGGCAAAGGGCACAAAGGTTTCGTCATCGCGGGTGATCCCGATATGTCGTTTGAAGAGGCAAGCCGGCGTCGAGATTTTACGATAAATGCGATTCTGAAAGATCCGCTGACGGGCGAGATCGTCGATCCGTTTGACGGTCGAGAGGATATCGAAAGGAAGATACTGCGGCATGTTTCGTCAGAAACGTTTGCCGAAGATTCGCTTCGCGTGCTGCGTGCAGCACAGTTTGCGGCGAGGTTTGAGTTCGATATCGCACCGGAAACCGTCAAAATCTGCAAGACCATCGACGTGACCGATCTGCCTGACGAACGCATCTGGGGCGAGCTTGAAAAACTTTTGCTAAAGGCCGAAAAACCTTCGATCGGCCTCAAGTGGCTTTATGATCTCGGCGTAGTCGACCAGCTTTTCCCCGAGCTCAAATCTCTGGTCGGCGTGCCGCAGGAGCCGGAGTGGCATCCGGAAGGGGATGTCGACGTTCACACGATGATGGTTGCCGACGAGGCCAGAAAACTTATTGACGATTTGCCGTATGAGAAACAGGTTACGGTGATGCTTGGCGCGGTCGCTCACGATTTCGGCAAGCCGCCGACGACCGAGTTTGTCGACGGCCGCTGGCGTTCGCATTCGCACGATGAAGCCGGCGTCGAGCCGACAATTTCTTTTCTTGACCGGCTCGGCATTTACACGCTAAACAATTTCGACGTTCGCAATCAGATCGTGCAGCTCGTCCGATATCATCTAAAACCCGGCGAATTTCACAAGGCGGAATCGAGGAGTCCGGTCGGCGACGGTGCCTTTCGTCGTCTGGCGCGCAAAGTCGAGCCCGATCTGCTTTACCGCGTTTCAAAGGCCGACAGCCTCGGCCGCAACCCCGACTGGCTGCCGTCGGAAAAACGCTTCGGCTCCGAGGCACAAGAGTGGTTTCTTGAAAAAGTGAGAGAATTGCGGATCGAAAAGAAAGCTCCTGAGCCCATTCTTATGGGCCGTCACCTGCTCGAAATGGGCCTCACACCTTCACCGGAGTTTAAGAAGCTTCTCGATGCAGTTTATGAAATGCAGCTCGATGGGAAGGTGAATAACATAGATGATGCTCTGACGCAGGCGAGGCGGCTGGCCGCTATCGTTTAACGGGTGTTGCCGATATCTTATGGGCACCGTAGGAGCGGCATGTGGGTAGAACGAGAACAGTGTCAACGCATAGAGCTCCCGAGCGGCGGCCTCAGCCTTCCTTGGCTTCCTTCTCCTTCTCGACTATCTCGGCGATCAGATTCTCTTTCTTGATATCCACTCGCAATCGGCGATACAAACTCATCCACTGGTTAGCAACCCACGGCAGGACGAAGAACGCCAGTACATATCCGCGCCAATCATCTATAAGCAGTCGGAATTCGGTAAGAACAAGAACTAAGATCGTCGCCCAGTGCGAGAAGCAATACTCACATGTCCAAACATAGAAGAATTTCCGAACCAGGATAACCGACGCGTCTTCGCTCCGCCGCTTTGCGGCATCCCGCCACTCCTCGAAGATCGTCTCCTGCGTGACCGTCCAAGCGATCGATGCCACAACGATCGAGAGAATAAGCAGCGTGTAGAGTTGGATTAGAATCGGCATCTCGAGTAGTTTGCGGGTCGAACGCGGATTACGCAAATTTGCAGTGGTTCGACCTACGAGTCGCTACCCCTCCCGGTTCTGGCTCCGGCCTGCTCAAATCGATGGTCACGCTCCGCTGAAACAAAAAAATGCAATTTGAAACTGCCTACGGCAATCGCAAATCGCAAATCGAAATTCTAAAATTCCGGTTACTGCTTACCTTCGAGAAAGGCCTTCAGCCTCCGCGAACGCGACGGATGCCGCAACTTCCTCAAGGCCTTTGCCTCGATCTGCCTTATGCGTTCACGCGTCACGGCAAAATGCTGCCCTACTTCTTCCAGAGTATGTTCTGAGCCTGTATTCCCAAGCCCGAAACGCATCTTGATCACCTTTTCCTCACGCGGCGTCAACGTAGCGAGTACCTCGTCGGTAATCTCCCGCAGATTAGAAAACGTGACCGATTCGGCGGGATTCAAAATCGATTTGTCCTCGATAAAGTCGCCGAGGTGCGAATCTTCCTCTTCGCCGATCGGTGTTTCGAGCGAGATCGGTTCCTGGGCGATTTTCAGCACCTTACGCACTTTCGACACCGGAATGTCCATGCGCTTGGCGATCTCCTCGCTTGTCGGTTCGCGGCCGAGCTCCTGCACGAGAAGCCTCGACGTCCGGATCAGCTTGTTGATCGTCTCGATCATGTGCACGGGAATTCGGATTGTGCGTGCCTGATCGGCAATCGCACGCGTGATCGCCTGCCTGATCCACCAGGTCGCGTAGGTCGAAAACTTATAGCCGCGACGCCATTCAAACTTGTCGACTGCCTTCATCAAGCCGATGTTGCCTTCCTGAATCAGATCCAGGAATTGCAATCCGCGATTTGTGTATTTTTTCGCAATCGACACTACGAGGCGCAAATTGGCCTCGACCAACTCGCGTTTCGCCTGATTGGCTCGCTGCTCACCGATGCTGATCGTCTGATACGAACGCTTAATTTCAATCGGCGGCAAATGAAAATTTGTTTCAATTTCGGCCAAAATCGCCTTTTGCTCTCGCATCTTGGCGTTCAGCGTGCGCTTAACCGAAGGATCCGGCTTGCGGTCGATCTTACGCTGCGTATCCTTGACGGCCTTTTCCGCCTTTTTGATATCATCGACGATTTTGCGTATCGCTGCGATCAGAATCTGATGTGCGTTTTCCGTCAGATTAAGATTCTTGATTTCCTGTGCGATCTCAAGCCGCAGCCGTGCCGTCTGCCTCTTGAGGCGAAGCAGCTTCCGCCCCGCTTTCTTGCCTTTCGTTGCGATCAATTCCTTTTGCAGGGCGACCCAGCTCTTCAACGCGCGCTGATAGCTTCGGCCGATATTCTCGATGCCCTCGAGGGTCCAGCGGAGATACTCTTCGGCCTTGTCTTCTTCAAGCGAAATTTCGGCTTGCTCGGAAAAGGCGACAGTCTCGCGGATACTGATTTTTCCCTGGGCGAGTTCCTGCCCGATTCGGATAAGCCTTTCTACGGCTATCGGCGACCGAGAGATCGCCTTCCGCATCTTGGTCTGCCCACGTTCTATCCGTTTTGCGATCGCGACCTCGCCCTCGCGGGTAAGCAAGGGAACGATGCCCATTTCGCGAAGATAGAGCCGCACAGGATCGTTGGATTTATCGAGTGCACCAGCCGAGAGATCAAGGTCGAGATCGTCCTCTTCATCTTCTTCCTGCTCATCGTCGAGCACAATATTAGAGGCCCGCTCGAGCAGTTGAGCGTCGGTCTCGGCAACCGAAATATTCGCGCCCTCAAGGCGCTCCAACACATCTTCGATATCGTCCGCCGACATCATGTTTTCGGGCATTTCACGATGCAGCTCGTCCAGGCTCAAAAACTTCTTTCGCTTGCCGAGTGCCAGCAGGCGATCCATTAAGTCTTCCTTCTCGTCGTAATCAGCCATAAAATGTGAAAATCGTAATCAGCCATAAAATGTGAAAAATTTGGATTAAAACACAAGCTAAATCGTTGTTTGAAATAATAGTTATAAACGCCGAGCCCCGCCGAACGGTTCGTTCGTCCGGATTTGCATTTAAAATCTATATTCTATCAGGTTTCCACGATTTTACTAATCAGGTCCCGCTTTAGTCGTGAGAGTTCGAGGTGTTCGTTGACGAGTTGATTGACCCTTGCTTGTTCGCCTCCCTGCTCGGCCAATATAAGTTGTTGGCTGACTTCGAGAATGCGATTGGAAATCGCCATCGAACGAAGCGTAAAAACGCAATTTTCGGCTTCGTGCAAAACCGAATCGATGATTTCGCCTTCGGCTCGTTTCGGCTCGGACATCATCAGAAGCGGGATAAAATCCAGCGCAAAATCATCGTCCCCCACCAATGGCGCGAGGACATCAGATGATACGATCGATCCTCTTTTTTGAATCGAGTATAATGCGCGGAAGATTGAAGCCGTTGCAAGAAACTCATAATCCGTCTCCTCAAGTTGGGGCAGAATCATGTCCCGGAGTTCGGTGTCATATATCAGGAGGTCTAATAAGCGTTCTTCGACTACGGTGAGCCGATTCTTTGCAAAGCACGCAACTAGTTTCTTAACTTCGCCTTCATTCGCGGATGTGGCTTTTTTTATCTGACGCCACAGGTAGTCTCGATCCTTACTATCGTCGATTCTAAATCTCTGAACAGCCGCGTCGAAAAACTCGCGTTTTTCGATACCGTTGCGAATCGCGCAGATGATCGGAAAAACCTCATTCATTGCGTCCTTTTTATGACGGGCAATTGTCAGGTTCCTATTTTTTACCGATTGCTCAAGGACGAATGTCAGACTTGGAACCGCCTTACTACGAAGTTTGTTATATTCCTCGGCGCCCTTCGCGCGCACAAACTCATCCGGATCGGCTCCGTTTGGCAAAACGAGGGTTTTGATCTCGAAATTGTCGGGCGTCAGCGTTTCAACCACTTTCCGGGCCGCCGCAATACCTGCCTTATCCCCGTCGTAGTTTATGACGACGCGTTTCGTAAATCGGCTGAGAAGTTTCGACTGCTCGGGCGTAAAGGCCGTGCCCAGACTTGCCGCAACATTCGTGATCCCGGCCTCATACAAAGCGATCAGATCGAGATAGCCCTCGACCAGAATCGCAAACTTCTTCTTTCGAATCGCATCTTTCGCTTGAAAAAGCCCGTAAAGATGTTCGCCCTTAATGTATGCCGGCGTCTCCGGCGAATTGAGATATTTTGGCTCGTCCGCGCCAAGTGCCCGAGCGCCGAACGCGACGGGGTTTCCGTTCACATCCAAAACCGGAAACATTATCCGGCCCCGGAAGCGGTCAAAGACGCGTTCCTTTTCTTCGTTAACGGAAACCAAGCCGCTCTGCTCGATCAACTTTTCATCGCCGGATTTTGCACGCAGGTGGTCAAGAAGAGCGTCCCAACTGTCGGGCGCGTAACCGATTCGAAAAATTTCTCGCGTCGCGTCGTCGATCCCGCGTTTTTTGAGATATTCTCTTGCCGTTTTCGCTTTTTTGTTTTGCAGCTCCGCTTCCCAAAAATCGAGGGCAAGCTGATTCAGTTTGATAATCTGATCCGAAAGTTTTTTCTTTTCCGCTCGCCGCTTTTTGTTTCGCTCGTATTGGTCGTCGCTGGCCGCCTCAGGCAGCGGCACGCCGGCGATCTCAGCCGTTCGCTTGATCGCTTCAGGGAAATTCAGTCCTTCCATCTCCATCAAAAACGTGTAAACATTGCCGCCCTTTCCGCACCCAAAACATTTATAAAACCCCTTTGACGGATTCACCGAAAACGACGGAGTCTTCTCCTGATGAAACGGACAACACCCCATCCAGTTCGCACCCTTCTTCTTGAGCGGCGCGTACGGCTCGACGATCCGCACCAGATCGGCCCGGTCTTTGAGATCGTCAATGAAGTATTGTTCGTAGAGCACTGATTAATTCGCAGAAGGGTTTCCCTTAAGAAAATTTGCAAAAATATGTTCCAGGCTTACTGGGGGACAAATCTCATCAAAAGACGAACGTTCGGAACCCAACAAGAACGGTCTAGCTACTTCTTTAGACATCTCATATGGCGGTACTATCTTAGCGATTTCAGGACGGCGAGCGCCTGGCGGTATTTTCCAAAGATTTATCGAGCGGGCGGTATCGGTTTCCGCCCTTATAAACCCGATGTTAAATTTTTCGAAACGGCGAAATTTAAAATAAGTCTCGATCATTTGCTGCTTAAGGCCCCTTTGTGTCGTTCGCGAGGCAGATCTCTAATTACTATGAGTCCGGTGGAATAAGGGTTACGCGCGATCTTCGCGATGTATCCATCTAGCCTGGCTAGGAACTGGTCGCAGGAAATACCTTCAAACTCATCTAAAAGAATCGCTTTCGACTGTTCTTGACCGTCGACGCAATATGAAAAAGTGAAAAGAATAAGTGCAAGAAGAGATGAAGCGGTGAAGGTAGTCTTTACCATGGCGCTATCGAAGCCTTCTGTTAGGCTTTTCGTTCAGTATGTTCCCGCTACGCATTTCCGCATCGAGCCTTTCCAAGAAATCAGCGGGCGAAAACACCGGTATCGGTGAGCCTTTGTAATCCTTTGTATTTCGGTAACGTGCCTGAAAGCGATTTAGCGCCTTCGAAAATCGAGAGCACAAGGTCTGACGCTCGCGCCGTGGCATCCGGGCAATTTCCTTTAGTATCTCTTCTTGGTTCATCATGGCTACAACCTCAATTCAGCAATCGTAGCGCCGTTACCGCCCTGGTTGTCAGGTGCGAAGGCGAAGCGTTCGATCAACTCGTGGTTCTTGAGAAAATGGTGGACATAATTCTTGAGGGCGCCGGTGCCGAAGCCGTGGATGATGCGGATGCGGGGGAGCGAGGCGAGGTAGGCTTCGTCGATGAAGCGGTCGAGTTCGTATTCGGCGTCGGCGGTGGTTTTGCCGATCAGGTTTAGCTCGGATGGAGCCTCGCGGTCCTCAAACGAGAGGCTCGAGACTGACCGTTTCTCAAGTTTTTCGGCGCGTGATTTGGAACCTCCTTCGATAACTTCTGCGGCACGAAGATTCGATAACTTTTCTCTCAGACGCATACCGCCAACGAGGACTTCGGCAACCTCTTTGTCCATCTTTTCGACGGTTCCGACGTTGCCGAAAGACGTAATAACCTGTGAGCCAACGATAATTGCTGGCGAAGGCAGGCTCCCAGCCTTCTTGTCGCTTGTCGAACCTGCGGCAGGCTGAGAGCGTGCATTCCCGCCGACTTTGGACAACGCGGCTCGATTCAGTTCCGCCTTTCGCGACAGGCGCTCCTTGTCCAGCTTATTCTTAAGGGCCTTGTCTTCGAGCGTCTGAATAAATGCTTTCGATTGCCGCTCGAAATCATCGATGGTCCGCGCAAGGTCATTCTCGAATTGCTTTTGGCGTTCTTTCTCTTTTTTGCCGGCATCGATTTCGAGCGTCGCGTATTTCATCGCGACGGCATCGCGCTCTTCTTCGAGGGCTTTTCGCAAGTCTTCGGCTTGCGTCGTTTCGGTTTGCAGGCGCCGAAGATAATTTTCGGCTTCCTGTGCTGAAATATCCAGATTCGCCCGTGCGCTCTCGATCACGTCTGTAAGGATGCCGAAGCGGCGGGCGATCTCGATTCCAGAAGATGCTCCGGCCAGACCAAGCAGCAAGCGGTAGGTCGGCTGCAGTGTTTTTTCGTCAAACTCGACGGACGCGTTCACCACGCCATCGTCATTCGCCGCGTATATTTTCAGACCGCGGTAATGCGTTGAGGCGATCACCTGGGCGCCGCATTCGAGGCGAAAATAATCGACGATTGCGACGCCGAGTGCCGAGCCTTCGTCCGGGTCTGTGCCGGTGCCCACCTCGTCAAGTAGAACGAGTGAAGGAGCGGCACACTTGCTCATCATCCCGGCGATGTTCGACATATGCGACGAGAATGTGGACAAGTTAGCCGCCAGCGATTGATGATCGCCAATATCGGCCAGCACAGATTTGTAAAAGGGAATTCGCGCCTGTTTCGCCGGCACCGGCAATCCCGAAATCGCCATCAGGCCGAGCAAACCCGCTGTCTTGAGCACGACGGTTTTTCCACCCGCGTTCGCGCCGGAGATTATCATCACAGCCTTGTCTTCTGTCAGGGTAAAGGAACTTGGCACGATTTCCGATGCGGAAGAAGACGGGCCCCCCACAGATTGTTGTTCGGTTTTCAACACCTCTGCGTCTCTGCGTCTCAGCGGTGAAGACTTTTTCGGATTAGCCGATAGCTCATAGCCGATGGCGGATACCTGGCCGAGGTTTTCCTCCAACAGCGGATGTCTGGCGTCGATCAGTTCGAGAGTCTTGTCATCCGAAATATCCGGCACGATCGCTCGAAATCTTCTTGCGAATTCGACCTTTGCCTTTACAGAGTCTAATTCGGCGATTGCATTTAGCGCCGACTCGACTGCAGGCAGCTCCGCCCGAAGCGATTCGGTCAGATCGAAAAGAATTCGGGCGACCTCACGTTCTTCCTTGCCCTTCGAATTCTGCAGTTCGTTGTTGGCCTCGATCGCCTCGAGCGGCTCGACAAACACGGTTTGACCGGACGAAGAAAATCCGTGAGAAACACCGCCGACCTTGCCTCGAAAATCAGCCTTGACCGGGATCACGAATCGATCATTGCGCACGGTCACGATCTCATCCTGAATCGCTGCACCCGCGCCGCGCATTACAGATTCCAGCGATTTCGTAAGTCTGGCACGCTGGGCGTTAATTTCGCGTCGCAACCTAGCCAGTTCCGGCGAGGCTGAATCGTCCACCTCGCCACCGGGCAGCAATTTCTTATTGATGTTTTCAATTGTTTGCAGCAAGCTCGGCGAGATGTTTTCGACGACTTCCCAAATGTTCGGAGCGAGTTCTTTTTCGGGTTGAACCGAAGCGCGAACGAAAATGGCCTGTTTGCAAACATTTGCAATCCCAAGCAAAAGGTTTGGCTCAAGTGTCGCGTTTCGGATTTTCAGAATCGCCAAGGCATCAGCCGGGTCTTCAAGACCGCTAAGCGACCAGGAAATTTGCCTTTGTTCATTTAGAAGAATCGTCTCGGCAATTTTCGCAAGCTCTCGGGCCAGATCGATTCTTGATTCGAGCGGCCTGGATTCGAAAATGCGCGTTAATCCCATTGGCGTCTGCGCATTTCGACCTACCAATTCGAGCAATTTTGCGAATTCCAGCGTTTCAAGAGAAAAAGCCATATCAAGACGACAAAAACCTTTCTGCGGCTTCAGGCGTCGGAATCATGCATTGGTCCTTCTTGCCGAAGAATGTGTAACGGTGTTTCGCGACGAGATCATAAAGCTTATCCCGCAATTTCGTTGGCAGTACTTTTAACCCATAAAGCAATGACCACGGTAGGCCGAGCCGGCGGACTATTCGCAATGCTGCGGACGAACGCGTGTACGCTTTCTGGTCCTCAATTAATATGACCGAGTCCACGGGCCGGATACTTGAATCTGGTCCTTCGCCCGCCGTGAATTTCGGTACGAACCCGCATTCCTCCAACAGCTTTCCGCCGATCGGCGACTGCAGCGGCGCAAATTTATAGTAACCTTCGCGGTCACGCCTGATCACGAAATTCACCGAGCTGTTGCAAAAATTGCAGACTCCGTCAAACAACACGATCGCGCCCATAGGAAAATTCTACCGCAAAGTCTCCGACAGTTCAGCATCGGCGCGACACTATGTTCGGCTTTGCAAACCGAAACTTTTCAATTATTCTCTGCGTAAGCACTTCGGATTATCGGCTCAAAATCTTCTCCAACGTAATCTATGAAAACGAAATTCGTTTTGTACGCGACTGCTGCAATAGGAATGCTTTTCGGGTTGCCAGCCGCCGGACAGTCAATTGCCGTTACCAACGCGCGGATCGTCACCGTCTCCGGAACGCCAATCGAAAAGGGCACAGTCGTTGTTCGAAATGGGTTGATCGAAGCGGTCGGAGCGACGGTAAAAATCCCGGCCGACGCTCAAATAATCGACGCCGCCGGATTGACCGTTTATCCTGGTTTTATCGACAGCCTGACGAGTGTCGGGTTACCAGCTGCGCCGGCACGACCCCAACCAGCCGGCCCCGGAACTGGGCAAGCCACTGCCGCCGCCGCTCAAGTCCCCGCACCCCAATCGAATTCGAACTATCCGGAGGGATTAAGGCCTGAGGTATTTGTCGTAGATGACCTTCGGGCAGGAGACGCACAGTTCGAGACGACGCGAAACGCAGGTTTCACCACAGTCGTCACCGTTGGCCGCACGGGGATTTTTAACGGCCGCTCCGCCGTGATAAATGTTGCGGGCGATAACGTTTCCGCCGCGATCGTTAAGGCACCGTTTGCGGAACACGTTTCGTTTGCGACCATTCCCGGACAGTATCCGGGCTCGCTTCTAGGAACGTTTTCGGCTTTTCGCCAGATGTTTCTCGACGCGCATCGTTTGCAGGAAATGCAGAAGATGTACGCAGCGAATCCTAAGGGCATGAAACGCCCGGATACGGACCAATCGCTTGAAGCATTGATCCCGGTTCTCAATCGACAGATACCGATCGTATTTAATGCCAACCGCGAGATCGAGATAATCCGTGCTCTTGATCTTGCAAAAGAGTTCAGTCTTCGTGCGATCATCGCCGGCGGACAGGAATCGTGGAAGCTCACCGATCGGCTCAGGGCTGAGAATGTGCCTGTTCTCTTATCGGTCAACTTCCCGAAACGAACGGCTGCTGCATCGACCGATGCCGACCCCGAAAGCCTTGAATTATTACGATTCCGTGCCGAGACGCCAAAAGCGGCCGCTCGTTTGCAACAGGCAGGCGTGAAATTCGCGTTTCAATCCGGCGGCGCAACAAATCTTGCGGACTATTTCTCGAACGCCGGAAAGGCCGTGGAAAACGGCTTGAGCAGAGACGCCGCGATAAGGGCCATGACGCTGTCCGCGGCCGAAATTCTCGGCGTTGATGATCGAACCGGTTCGATAGAAAACGGAAAAATCGCCAACCTCACTGTCGTAAAAGGCGACTTGTTCGGCAAGGAAAGATTCGCCAGCCACATTATTGTGGATGGCCGCCTTTACGAGCAGAAAGAACCGCCCAGGCCCGCACCTGGAAGGCCAGCAACGGCGGCGGGCGAACCTGCACCCGCCGTCGCCAACGTCGGTGGAAACTACAGCATCGCGATTCAGATCCCCGGGCAAACGCTGACGGGAACGCTCGCTCTTGTGCAACAAGGTGCGATCGTCACGGGAACGCTGCAAACACAGCTCGGCACCTCGACCGTCAAAGACGGCAAAGTTACAGCTGAAGGCTTCAGCTTTGCATCGAGTGTCGAGATTGGTGGCTCGACCGTAGATATTGTCGTGCGGGGCAACGTAACCGGAAACAATATTTCCGGAACGATCGATTCGCCGCAAGGCACCGCGGCGTTTTCGGGAACGAGAAACCCGTGAGGCGACTGGAACGCAAGCGTCCCCGCTTGCGAGCTTTTCTGCTCGAGCGAGAAAACAAAAAAAATGAAAACAATACTCCTAAGTTTTTTATTCTGTGCATTCGTAATTGCTTTAGGTCAGGCTGCGGTCGCGCAGACGCGGAACGAGATTCTCATCAGGAACGCCACCATTCTTACGGCGGCTCGGGGAACGCTTGAGAATGCGGATATTCTTATTCGCGACGGAAGGATCGCCCGCATCGGAAAAAATCTCTCAGCCGGTGCCGCAGCACAAATGATCGACGCAAGCGGCAAATTCGTCACGCCTGGAATTATCGACGCACACTCGCACACCATGATGGACGCCATAAACGAAGGCAGTCTCTCGGTCACTTCGATGACGAGAATCCGAGATGTGATCGATCCTTCGGACGTCGCAATTTATCGAGCGTTGGCGGGCGGCGTTACTGCAGCCAATTTGCTGCACGGTTCGGCCAATGCGATCGGCGGCCAAAACTCGACCGTAAAGTTCAAATACGGCCGACCGGTCGAGCAGTTTGTCGTTGCGGATGCACCGGCGGGAATCAAATTCGCGTTGGGCGAAAACCCGAAGCGATCTAGCCAGGTAATTACGCAACCGGGTCAGACTTTTCGTTACCCGCGGACGCGGATGGGCACGCTTGAGGTAATCCGTGACGCTTTTATTCGGGCACGAGATTACAAGCGGTCGTGGGATGATTTTCGAGCGAAAAAAACGAGAGTGCCGCCACGGCGGGATTTGGAGCTCGAGCCTTTGGTCGAGATTCTCGACGGCAAACGCCTTGTGCACGCGCACGGTTATCGTTCGGACGAGCATCTTAATCTGCTGAAGCTTGCTGATGAATTCCGCTTCAAGATTGCCACGCTTCAGCACGGACTTGAGGCTTACAAGATCGCACCTGAAATCGCCCGGCACGGTGCGGGCGTTTCGATTTTTGTGGATATTTGGAGTTACAAGTTGGAAGCATACGACGCGATTCCGTACAACGCATACATTCTTTGGAAAAACGGTGTAAGCGTTTCAATAAATTCAGATTCCGACGAGCGTATGCGGCGGCTGAATCTCGACGCGGCGAAGGTAATGAAATATGGCGGCGTTCCGGAAGAAGATGCGCTCAAGATGATAACTTTAAATCCTGCCAGGCAACTCGGGATCGATAAGCGAACCGGCTCGATCGAACAGGGAAAAGACGCTGATATCGTGATTTGGAATTCGCACCCTTTCAGCTCGTTTTCGCGGGCGGAAATCACAATGATCGATGGCGATGTATATTTCGATCGCGCGAAGGATTTGTTGCAGCGTGCCGAGCGACAGAGGGAGCGTGAAGCGCTAGAAAAGCTCGACATGAACAAGGCACCGGGCGCCGGTGGAACCCAGCCGCGAATTCCGACCGAGAAGCGTCTGGAAGAACGTGACGAGGTCGAGTATACGGATGGAGGAAACCGATAATGCGAAAGATGCTAACAACCGAGAGTCGGAGACGCAGAACTTTTTGCGGCAGGGTGAAAAATAGATTTAACGGCGGAAGCATCGCCTGGGTTTTTATCTCTGCGTCTCTGTATCTCTGCGGTTTAATTTCCTCGATCAATGGCCAAAGTGACGGTTCGCAGCAGAATAAAACCGGTCGCGGCGGAACGTTCGCGATAACCAATGCTCGCATCATTCCGGTAATTGGATCGGTGATCGAGAATGGAACTATCGTTATTCAGAACGGCCGTATAGCGGCCGTCGGCGGGTCGAACGTGACCGTTCCAGGCGGAGCTGAACGTATCGACGCGAAGGGACTGTCGGTTTTCCCCGGCATGATCGATGCGGGCACTAATCTCGGTCTCGCCGAAATTCCGCTTGGTGCGAATGCGACGATGGACGTCTCTGAGATCGGCAGTAACAATGCGAACGCCAAAGCGATTGATGCCATCAATCCGCACTCGTCGCATGTCAACGTTACGCGTGTGAACGGCGTCACAACCGTTCTCAGCTACCCGACCGGAGGATTGATTCCGGGGCAGGCCGCGGTTATAAATCTTAACGGTTCGACACAGGCGGAGATGGCCGTAAAGCCGCTTGCGGGTCTTGTCGTAAACTTTCCGCGAATTTCGACGTTCGGCGGTTTTACTCCCGGCGTCGGCCCGCAGACAGTCGATTTCAACGAAGCGGTCAAACGTCGCGACACGCAGCTTGACGAACTAAAGAAGCTTTTCAAGAGCGTCGAGGCGTATGCAAAAGCGCGTGAGGCTAATGCCGCCGACAAGTCTTTGCCGTTTACGCCAATCGATTTACGGATGGAGGCGATGATTCCATACGTACGCGGCCAAATGCCGATCATTTTCACGGCCGAACGCGAACGCGATATCCGCGGTATCGTCCGTTTTGTCGCCGACACTAAGGTAAAGGGAATTATAACCGGCGGGCAGGAGGCCTGGCGGGTAGCCGACGATCTGAAACGGAACAATATTTCGGTAATTTACGCGAATATTTACAACCTTCCCGTTCGCGAAGACGATCCGTACGATTATCTTTTTGAGGCACCGGCGAAATTGCAGGCGGCTGGCGTGAAGTTTGCGATCGCGACCGGTGATGCTGGTGCCGAAGCTCGAGATCTTCCGTATCACGCGGGCCTCGCAGGCGCTTTTGGCTTGCCCAGGGAAGAAGCTCTCAAGGCCGTAACGATCTATCCCGCTCAAATCCTCGGAATCGCCGACCGTTACGGTTCGATCGAGGTCGGAAAAATCGCTAACATAGTCGTTGCGGACGGCGACATTCTCGAACCGCGAACCAATATCAAATATTTGTTCATTAATGGCCGACTGTTGCCCCTGACGAGCCGGCATACCGAGCTCTTTGAAAGCTTCAAAGATCGAAAGATCTCCGGTTCGATTCCTTGATTTGTTTACATTTGGACTGAGCCGATTCTGTTCATGCCTTTTGAGGTATGCCACCGCTCTCCGGGAAAAATTCGAGCGACGCGGAATTGAGGCAGTATCGTTGGCCGGTTGGCGGCGGGCCGTCGGGGAAGACGTGCCCTTGATGGCCGTCGCAGCGGGCACAGCGAATCTCGATTCGCCGCATTCCGTGGCTATTGTCTTCGATATTGTTTAAATGTTCCTTATCGAACGGCGAATGAAACGAAGGCCAGCCGGTGCCCGAATGGAATTTGTCCTTTGAGCTGAAAAGCGGCAGCCCGCACAGACGGCAGGCGTATGTGCCCTCCCGCTTGTCGTCGAGCAGCGTCCCGCAAAAGGGCGACTCGGTCCCGTGATTAAGGAGAATTTTACGTTCTTCTTCACTCAAACCCTGCGCTAGCCGTTCCCTTACGTCGTCTGAAATCGGTGTTATGTCGTAACCGCTTTCTGAGAGTTCACGTTTTGTTTCCGCTTGCATCACACAAACCTCCCACTTTTATCGCGCTATTAGCATATCAAAATTTACCGCCGCCGACTGCTATTCATTTTGATTCAGTTTTTTTTCGACGAGTCGAAGGCGTTGTGCGGTATCGCCAAGGCGTCGAAACGCAGCGATCGAACGCAGCCATTCTCGATTATCAAAGGCTGGGATTCCGGAAATAACTTTGCCGTCCTCCACGTCGTGGCTCGTCGCTGATTTTGCGGTCACCACGGCGTCGTCACCGACTTTGAGGTGGCCTGCGATGCCGACCTGGCCGGCGAGTATCACGCGCTTGCCGATCGTCGAACTCCCGGCAAGTCCGGTCTGCGCGCAAACAAGGGCGTCTTCGTCAACGGTACACGAGTGTCCGATCTGAACGAGATTATCGATTTTCGCGCCGCGCTTTATTCGCGTTTCGCCGACCGACGCCCGATCGATAGCCGTGTTGGCACCGATTTCAACGTCGTCTTCGATTACTACGCGCCCGACTTGCGGAATCTTGAGCCAGGTTTTTGTTTCAGTTTTGGCGTAGCCGAATCCGTCGCAGCCGATTGTCGAATTGTTATGAATAATGCAATTGGCGCCGATCTCGCAATTTTCGCGGACCGAAACGCCCGAATGGATCACAGTGCCTTTTCCAATCCGCGACCCTTCATAAATCGTTACATTTGGGAAAATACGCACGCCGTCCTCGACAACGCAATTTTCGGCGATAACCACATTTGCCCCGATCTCGGCCGAAGATGAAATTCGTGCCGAATCGCTTATTACAGCCGTCGTATGGATTCCGGCAACGATTGACGGCGACGGATAAAAATGACGCAAGGCGCGAGTGTAAGCAAGATAGGCATCGCGGGAGCGAAGAACGACGACCTCGTCGCGATCAAATTCGACGCCATCATTCAAAAATATCGCTCCCGCCCGTGTCTCAGCCAACTGTGGCGTGTATTTCGGATTGGCAAGGAAGCTAATATCGTTTGAGGTCGCAATATCAAGGCCCGCGGCACCGGTTATTTCCCGTTCCGGCGAGCCTTGCTCGATTCGGGACTGCGTAATTTCGGCCAGCTCGGAAAGTTTCATATATTCTCTTGAAAAAAGGTGGTTCAATATGCAAAACTAGTTTTAGCAGACTTGTTTGCCCGAGAAAAGCACTCGGTCCTGTTGCCAGCCCGCTCGCTCAATCAACCCTAGAACTTTCAAGGAGTGTCGTCAGGATGAATGAAAAAGTTTTAAATCAGGCAGCCGCGAGAACCGCAGTTGAAGGCTCGTCCCCGATCGACCGCCATCCACAGCGGAATGATTTTGCGGGCGGGCGTTCCGCGGCGAAGCGCAACCCCGCGAACCGTTGGCATAACCTGATTGTCACCAACACGGCCGTCGCTCTCGGCAGCCGCATGTCGGGCCACAAAGCCGAGATGTACATTAGCAACATGCGTGTAAAATTGCCGAACGGCCTGGTCAGCGTTCCCGATCTTGTCCTCGTCAATACCGCGCCATCGTTCGGCGACCAGAATGCGGATCTTTTGCTCAATCCGACGATCGTTATCGACGTTATGCCTTCGGAAACGAACTCGGTCGACAAAACGCAACGTCTTGAAAGCCTGCTTGCCACAGATACCGTCAAGGAGTGCCTGCTCATTAAACAAGACGAGATGCGCATCGAGCACTATACGAAACAAAACGCCAAGCAGTGGCTTTATAGAATTTATAACGAGCGCGATGACGTGATTACGCTCGATCCGATAAATTGCAAACTTTCGCTTTCGGAAATTTACGCTCAGGTTAAATTTGGTCAAGCGGAATTTTCTTCCCGAGCGGTCAACTAAAAAAGGTTCAGAAGTCTTTCCTTGGTATCTGCGGTCGGCCTTTTAGCTGGCCGCTTTTTTTACATCAGATCGATCGGATCCATCTCGACAAACACCGAGCGTAGATTGCCGCCACCTTCCTCAAAAGAGTTGATCGCCGAATCGATTACCGATCTGAGATCTTTTCGGTTCTGAGATTTGATCAGAATTTGATATCGGTACTCGCCTTTTAATCTGGGCAAAGATGCGGAAGCCGGACCGAGAATACGGCATTGCTTCGAAACCTCCGCCCGTAGCAGCAAAACCTTTAGTGCGGACGCAGTACGGATGGCCTGTTCCTGATCTGAATGCTTTACGAGAATTGAGGCGAGTACAACAATCGGCGGGTAACCCATCCGCTCACGAAAACGCAGTTCGTCATTATAAAATCCTTCGTAGTCCTGCCGGCACGCATGTCGAAGCGCGTAATGCTCGGGATAATATGTTTGGATCAATACGCGGCCGGGCAGAATTCCGCGACCCGCCCGCCCTGCGACCTGCGTAATAAGTTGAAAGGTCCGTTCGGCCGAACGAAAATCAGGAAGCCCGAGCCCAATATCCACCGACACAACACCTACAAGCGTGACATTGTGAAAATCGTGCCCCTTGGCCAGCATTTGAGTGCCGACCAGCATGTCGATCTCGCCTCGGTCAAAGCCGTTGAGAATTTTAGCGAGCTGACCCTTTTTCGTGATCGTGTCACGGTCGATTCGCGCAACGCGCAAGTTTGAAAATCGGCGAGCTATAATTTCCTCTAGCTGTTCAGTGCCCTGACCGATGAAATATAAGAATTCACTCTTGCAAAACGGGCACGTTTCGGGCGTGCGTGTTGAGAATCCACAGTAGTGGCAGGTAACTTTCCGGCTGCTTTTGTGGTAGGTCAGCGTGATATCGCAGTTTTTGCAGCAAAGGCTCTCGCCACATGTCCTGCAGAGCACAAAGCTCGAAAAACCGCGCCGATTGAGCAAAATAATCGACTGCTCACCTCGCGAATGCGTGTTTTCGATCGCCTCGATCAATGCGGGCGAACAGACGACATCTTTTCCTGCCCTGCGAAAAACTGCTCGCATGTCAATTAATTCGGCTTGGGCCATCGGTCGGTTTTCGATTCTATATTGCAGCCCGAGATATCGGTACTTGCCGGTCTGTGAGTTATAGAAAGATTCCAACGCCGGCGTCGCCGAACCCACAACAGCGATGGCGCCAGCCTGCTGCGCTCGCACGATTGCCACATCTCGGGCATGATAAAACGGCGACTCGCTTTGCCGATACGACGAATCGTGTTCTTCGTCGACAATGACGAGGCCGAGATTACCGAGCGGTGCAAAAACGGCCGAACGCGTGCCGATAACGATCCGAGCATCGCCTCGCCGAATTCGTCGCCACTCGTCAAACCTTTCGCCAGACGACAGATTTGAATGAAGAATTGCAACTTCGTCGCCGAACACCGCCCGGAGCCGCTGCGAAAAGATAGGCGTAAGTGCAATCTCGGGGACAAGCATCAGAGCCGATTTTCCGGTTTTCAGCGTCGAATTCATCGCACGGATGTAGACCTCGGTCTTGCCGCTTCCCGTAACACCGTGTAAAAGGAACGCTGAATAACTGCTTTCAGCGATACCCTTCTCGATGCTGTTTAAGACGAATTGTTGTTCGTCGTTGAGCGTATGAGCCGGCGAGCGAGATGTTGCAGAATCATCGAAAGGATTACGCAAAGCCTCTTCTAGTT
>JBHENZ010000143.1:0-4003 GCA_046261815.1 Pyrinomonadaceae bacterium
CGGCCGAAGGTGGTCGAGTTCGTCGAGAACACGCCGACCAATGCGACCGCGACCAAAATCAACACCGGAATCGGCACGCCGAGATACGAATTCATCACCCAAATAGACGCAGCTATCGCCGCGATTGGAATGATCGTTCCCAAAAACGCCGACCCGTAATTCGCCTCTCCGAGACCGTATTCCTTTACCGCGATCGCCCGTCGGTAAGCAGCAAAAAGCACAAGCAAGATGGCCGCCGCAGCAATTATCCAGCCCAACGTCAGAGGAAGATTACTCTGCCCGATCGCCTTGAACGCATCTTCCGAAATTGGAACCGTATTTCCTCCAAGCAGCCATTTTGTTGCCCCGCGCCATGCGAGAAGGCCGCCCAGCGTGACGATAAATGCCGGGATGTTCAGATATGTGATCAGCGCACCGTGAAACAAACCGACGAGAATGCTGACGGCAATCGCCGCGATAATCGCTACAGGAACCCCGTACCCAGCCGACGTCATCACAAATGCCGCGACGCCACCGGCAAACCCGAGCACTGCGCCTACCGACAAGTCGATGTTTCCCGAAACGATCACCATCAGCATTCCGACCGCGAGAATGCCGGTCACCGACATCTGCGTCATCAGATTTGCTAGATTTCGCGAGGTCAGAAACACTGCATTTGTCGCCCAATGAAAAAACATCCAGATCAACGCCAATACGGCAATCATGATGTAGGCACGGAGTGAGGCTTTGTCGATTTTTAGTTTTCCGAATTCCCTCATTGGTACTCGTTTTTGGTTGAGAAGCCTAGTCATTATCGTAGGAAAAATCCCCGGCCACTATAGTTCCCGGTTCTGACGGAACACACATGTTTCCCGTTGCGGCTGCCATTACTTTCTCGGGCGTGGCATCTGCGCGTGTGAACTCCCCCGTAATCCGCCCTTCGTGCAGCACAAGAATGCGGTCGCTCAAACCCAATACCTCAGGCAGCTCTGACGAAACTAAAACAATTGCGAGGCCGTCTTTCGCAAGTTTGTTTATCTCGGCATAGATCTCCTGCTTTGCTCCGACATCGATACCGCGTGTCGGCTCGTCTAGGAACAAAACTTTCGGATTCGTTAACAGCCATTTGCCGAGCACGATTTTCTGCTGGTTGCCGCCCGAAAGCGTGTTTGCGTTTGTAAATGGCGACCGGGCCTTGACGCGAAGAGAAGTCATTGGCCCACTGACCGCGACCGTCTCGCGCGCGCGATTGATCAGAAACGATCCGCCGATGCGCTGTAGAGCGGCAAGTGTCATATTGTCGAGAATTGTTTGGTCAAGTATCAGGCCGTACCTTTTGCGATCTTCGGTCACAAAACCGATGCCGTGGTCAATCGCGTCTGCCGGCGAAGAGATCGAGACCTGTGCGCCGTGCGAAACGACGTCAGCGTGATAACGCCCGGGCCATGCTCCAAAAACGCTCGTCAGCAATTCGGTTCGACCGGCCCCCATTAATCCCGCTATCCCCAACACCTCACCGGCACTCACGCTGAACGAAACGTCATCGACAATTTTTTTGTCCGGGTTGTCAATCGAATATGCCGTAAGATTTTTTACTTCGAGAGCTGTTTCGCCGAATTTGTGTTGGGACTTCGGAAAAATATCGCCGACCTCGCGACCGACCATCGCGGTGATTACCATTTCTTTGGTCAGACCATTAATACCAAATGTGCCTACCGTTTTCCCGTCGCGCAAAACCGTTACGCGGTCGGCCATTGCGAATACTTCGTCGAGCTTGTGCGAAATATAAATTATCCCGACTCCACGAGCCTTTAACTTGTTCAAAATCGAGAATAACGTTTCCACTTCCGCCTCGGTCAACGCAGCCGTCGGCTCATCAAGTATGAGAATTTTCGCATCTTTCGAGAGTGCTTTTGCGATCTCAACAAGTTGCTGTTGGCCAATGCCGAGCCGTCCGACCTCAATTCGTGGGTCGATATCGAGTCGTAGGTCTTCGAGCAGATTTGACGCCTGATGATAGAGCCGTGACCAATCGATCACGCCAATTCGTGCGGGTTCTTTGCCGAGAAAAATATTCTCGCCGACCGTCAATTCCTTGATTAGCGAAAGCTCCTGAAAAACGATCGCGACGCCTGCATCTTCCGAGTCGCGAACGTTTCTAAACCGTTTCTTGTTATCGTCTATGAAGAAATCTCCCTCGTAACTGCCGTGAAGATATACGCCCGAAAGTACCTTCATCAACGTTGATTTCCCGGCGCCGTTTTCGCCGACAAGCGCGTGAAATTCGCCGGCATCGACAGTAAAGCTCACGCCATCAAGCGCTCGCACGCCGGGAAACTCCTTGATGATGTTTTTCATTTCGAGGAGCGACATAATTAGACAAACCAGTCCCTGTTACGACCTTGGCGCACCGCGTTAGTTTAATACAGACCTGTATCAAACAGTTAAGTCATCCGACCGAACGTCAGACGCCGCAAATGCCGGAAGCAATCAGATATTTTAATCCTGATGCAACATTGACCTATACTTGTTTTCTATGTCCGAACCCTTAGAAATCGAATCCCTTTTGCAGGAGTCGCGCGTTTTCCCGCCGCCGCCCGGGTTTTCCGCAGCGGCGCATATAAAGAGCTTCGACGAATACGAAAAACTTTACGCCGAGGCGGCGGCCGACCCACCGACGTTTTGGGCGAAGCAGGCGGAAAGTTTGCACTGGTTTAAAAAATGGGACACCGTACTCGAATGGAATGAGCCGTTTGCAAAGTGGTATGTCGGCGGGAAACTGAACGTTTCGTACAACTGCCTCGACCGTCATCTCGAAACGAACCTGCGAGACAAGATCGCATTCATCTGGGAAGGTGAGCCGGGGGAAATGCGCACGCTGACATACGCCGAGTTGCACGCCGAAGTTTGCAAATTCGCGAACGCGATCAAAGAGCTCGGTGTCGAAAAAGGCGACCGCGCCGCGCTTTACATGCCGCTGGTGCCCGAGCTTGCAATTGCGATGCTCGCCTGCGCGCGGATCGGCGCGACGCATACCGTTATATTCGGCGGCTTTTCTGCCGACGCGATTCGCGACCGCGTAAACGATGGCGAATGCAAATTGATCGTCACGGCTGACGGCAGCTATCGGCGGGGCGGAGAAATCAAATTAAAGGCGACGGTGGATGAGGCCGCCTCGCAATGCCCGAGCATAGAAAGTATAGTCGTATACAGGCGAACCGGCTCGCCCGTTGCGATGAAAGAGGGCCGCGATTATTGGTGGCACGAGCTGATTCAAAATGCGGACGCCGATTGTCCCGCCGAAGAGCTAGACTCCGAACATCCGCTTTACATCCTCTACACCTCCGGCACAACCGGAAAGCCGAAAGGAATTCTACACACTACCGGCGGCTATCTCACGCAAGCGGCGTACACGACGAAGATGGTTTTCGATCTCAAGGACGAAGATATCTATTGGTGCACGGCCGATATCGGCTGGGTCACGGGCCACAGCTATGTCGTTTACGGGCCGCTCGCCAATGGCGCGACAATTTTTATGTACGAAGGCGCGCCGAATCACCCCGACTTCGACCGCTTCTGGTCGATGATCGCGCGACACAAGATCACGATTCTCTACACAGCACCGACCGCCATCCGCGCGTTTATCAAATGGGGCGAACAGTATCCCGCCAAACACGATCTATCTACTCTTAGGCTACTCGGAACAGTTGGCGAACCCATCAATCCGGAAGCTTGGATGTGGTATCACGACGTGATAGGCCAGGGTAAATGCCCGATCGTCGACACGTGGTGGCAAACCGAAACCGGCGCAATCATGATCGCGCCGCTGCCCGGTGCGACGCCGACAGTTCCGGGAACCGCGACGCGTCCGCTGCCGGGAATAATCGTCGATGTAGTGACGAAATCCGGCAAATCCGTCGGCGTAAACGAGGGCGGTTATCTTGTCGTCAAACACCCGTGGCCCTCGATGCTGCGGACTCTGTGGGGCGATGACGAACGATACAAGCAGACGTACTGGTCGGAA
>JBHENZ010000144.1:0-5781 GCA_046261815.1 Pyrinomonadaceae bacterium
GTCCATCGCAATTCGGCGTTTGTCTTTATTTCGGCTTGATAATAAATCTCGAAATCATACGTCCTGCCCGGTTCGACCGCGACGATTTGGGAGAATTGCCGAAAGTCTCTTCCGTCGGCCGGGAAAATAATCACGAGGCTATTGGCTCCATTCTTTTGCTTGCTCGTGGTCGGTGCAATCTGGGGCTGAGTTCCTTGTGACGTCTGCCAATCGTACCAGGCTGCGTTTTGTACTTTGATCGGCTGTTCGAAACCCCCGTTTGTTATTTGGCCTCCGGTGGCCCCGATGCTGTCGTCTTGCTCGGCAGCGATCGCCATCGCATCGCGATAACGGTGTGCCTCGATGAAGCTTGCGGTTAGTTCGAGCGAGGCGTCTTTGTTAACCTGATATCGATCTGGCAACGGAACACTTCGCCATATGTTTATTGCCTCGTCGAGCCGTTTCTCCCCGGCCAGGAGAGTTGAAAACCAAATCTTTATTCGTGGCGAATCGCCGAGAGCCGCGAGAATTTTGGAAACATCGCCATCTAGGATCTGCCGGGCCGTGTTGACCGCGGGCCGGGCGAAGCTCGGATCGGCCGCAACGGCCCGGCGAATCTCCGCAAACCCTTCGTCCGGTCGATCATTGCGGACAAGGAAATTTCCCAAGGCCCATCTCACCTGTGCGTAGGAAGGAGCTAATTCCGCTGCTCGATGAAGGGCCTTCTCGCCTCCAGCGGCGTCTCCGCTGCGGTCGCGGGCCCTGCCGAGCGCGAGCCATAAATGATAGTTGTTTGGTGAAAGGGCGGTTGCGGTTTCGTATTCTACGAGCGATCGCTCGATATCCGCGGATGCAAAGTTTTTTTCGAGTGTAACCGCAGCGGCATAATGCGTTTGCGGGTCAGATGGTGCGAGCGTTACGAGATATTCGGCAACCTCAGAAGAATCCGCCCGGGTCGATGCCGAGTTAGCAAAACCCCAACGCGACACAAAAAAAGCACCCACGGCAAGTATAATTACGAAGGCAATAGCCGCAGCCTTGGCAGCAGTGGATTCGAACGGCATCGATGCGAGACGGGATCGGCCGTCAAAACGCGGCTCGGTCATTCAAACTCCACGGGTTCGAATTTAAGATAGACGCGCTTCAAGGAAATGTCGGCCTTGCGGCAGGCCTCGCGCATGTCTCTAAGCGATTCGGGGGATATTTTCTGTGTCGAGACGAGGATTTCCTGAATGTTTTTTGCCCGACAGGTTTCGGCAAGTTTGCCATTCGAATCGAAAACGGTCAAACCGCCGATCATCTTTCCTTTTTTCATCGGGTCGTCGTCGATGAATCCGATCGGATTAAGATTGAGGGTCGGATTATTTCGCAGTTCACGCAAGACCAACTCGCCGCCATCGCCGGCACCGTATATCAAAACTCGCCGCCCGTCGGTCGCAAAGGGCATCGGCATCGCGTGGCGTATTAGTCGAAACGCAATGCGACTCCCGATAAGCATAAGCAGCAAAATAATCGCGTCAATTATAAACACCGCTCGCGAAAAGTTCTCGAAACGGTAAATGAGCAGTACCCCGAATATGCTGAACGCCGATCCGAGCAAAACACCTTTGATGAAGGTAATCGAGTCGCCGACGCTCGTATAACGCCAAAGACCGCGATAAACGCCCACGATCAGGAATGCGGCGAGCTTGAGGACTACAAGCAGCGGCACGGTGTTTATGAACGGTTCCCAATTCGACGTTCCTTCAAGCGCCCCGGCACGCAACACGTAAGCCGCGTAATACGAAAATGTGATCAAAAACGCATCGAGGACGACCTCGAACACGCGACGTTTATACGAGATATTGACTAAAAACGCGAATACCGCGTTGTTCTTTAAGGCGAGCTCTTCGTCTTGTTCGGTATAGACCTTAACCTTCGAAAGATAAACGCCGACAAAGGCAAGCACGATGGTGAACAAACCAATCGTCGCTAGACTCTGCGTGGTGTTAAGCCGAGCGACGGCGAGGGACAATACACCGGCGGCGGCGGCAAATCCGTAAATCATTAGCACGGCTGCCCGCTCCGAGAGTCCCAGAGCGACGAGTCGGTGCGAGGTATGATCGCGTCCGCCCTGCGAAGCCTTTCGGCCCCAAATCTTCCTCATAACGGTGACAAGCGTCGTATCAAAAATCGGCACGAACAAAATCAACACCGGCACCGCGAGAATCGAGAATATACCTCGCGACCGCCCGCCCGTTTGGCCAAGCAATACTGAACTCGCTAACAAAAACCCCACGAACATCGACCCGCAGTCGCCCATGAAAACCGACGCGGGATTGAAGTTGAAGATCAAAAAGCCAATCAATGCGCCGATAAATGCGGCAACCAGCAGAACTTCGTTCGTTTGGCCATTGACGGCAAATCCGATGGCGAGAGAAAACGATGCGATAACGGCGATACCGGACGCAAGGCCGTCCATGTTGTCGAGCAAATTGATTGCGTTAGTTATTCCGATTAGCCAGAAAATCGTGATCCAGATATCGACAAGCTCGTAGCCTGTCAAGGGCAACGTAAGCTCGAACCCGACGACAATCGACGCGCCTATTAGCTGACCGATCAGCTTGTGATAGGGTTTGATGGTTATAAGATCGTCGATCAAACCAACAAGGAAGAGAAACGAGCTCGCCCCGACTATCAAAAGCGATCCTTGCGTTTTCGGCACAAATACTACGTAGATCAGCAGTGTCGTAAAAAAAATGGCTGCACCGCCGAGCATCGCCGTCGGACGCTTGTGCCAGCGATTTGATTTAGGCGTGGCAATGAAGCCGTAACGCCATGCCACAGTGCGCACAAGGAAGGTCGCGGCCGCTCCGGCGATAACGCTTACGAGGCCAATAAACCAGGGATTTGTGAGGAGATCTCTCATACAACGCGGAGACTGTGCAAACGCTCATTCTTTCGAAAGTGTCCGATAAAGTTCCTTGATATCGGTTACCAGACGCTCTTTCGAATAAATCGCCGCGATGAATTCGCGGCCGTCTCGACCAAGCGTTTCACGTAATTTTTCATTTTTTGCAAGATAAATCAACCCATTTATTAGCCCGGCGGCATCGCCGCTTTCGACGCCTACACCTCGTTCGTGGATGCGAAACCCGGATTTTCCAACGATCGCGGCACCGAGCAAGTCGCGCACACCGCCGACTACGGTCGAAATCACAGCCTTCCGCGCGGCCATTGCTTCAATCAGCGAGAGCGGCGTTCCTTCGTTTAAAGACGTTAGAACGACGACATCCAGACCTGCATAAACGGCCGCAATATCAAGGCGATTACCCAGGAAAATCACCGTCTCGCCGAGACCGAGTCTTGCGGCCTCGTCTTCGAGCTGCTTGCGACAGTGTCCGTCGCCAACAATGACAAACTTTATTTTCGGCCCGTTGTTATTCGCCGTGGCCGACCGATACATCGCCGCCGCTTTTAGATACAACGAGAGATTTTTAATTTCGGTTAGGCGGCCGACAAATCCGACGACAATCTCATCATTCGCAGCCTCAAGCTCGCGTCGAATTGGGACGCGCTGACTCGCCGCCTCGTCGAAAGGCGCGGTGTCGATCCCAAGCGGAATAACGCGAAACTGTTCTTTTCGCCCGACGCCAAAATGATTGTGAATTTCATCGAATTGCTGTTTAGAAATGACGACTATCCGATCGGTCGCGAGCCGCGCCAGAATTTTCTCGATCAATAGAAAGATCTGTGTTTTGAATCGACCGTAATAGCTGTGGAAGACGTGGCCGTGGAAAGTGTGGACGATGCGCACCCTCGGCCCGAACGGACTTAACAATCGGTGTAAAAGGGCCGCCGCACGACCAACAGTTCCCGCCTTTGCGGTGTGCGTGTGAATGATGTCCGGTCTGATTCGTCTGATCTCTTTGAATACTTTGAATAGCGAAACCGCGTCGCTAACGGAGAGCTCGCGGCTCATTTCAAATATGAAAATGGGCTTGATTCCGCACGCGTCTGCCAGGTAGCTCATATCCTCTTCCCCGGAAGGCACAGAGCCGGCGATCAGAGTGCTTTCAAACTCGTCATGGTAAAGCGCGTCGGTCAGCGACACGACATGTCGTGCCGGACCGCCCACATTGAGTCGGGCAATGATGCGGAGGATTTTCACTACGGTTGGGCTAGCAAGGGTTGTGTTTCGAGGAATTGCGGTTGGGAAACTCGCTAGACGGAAGCGGCTTCATGCGCCGATGTCCAACTCAATAAGTTCGACGCGAGGAACCACTGCCGCGACCCGCGGACTGAAATGAAGTGCGAAGGCATTACGTAAATTGGCTAAAGGGTCCGTTTCGCTCGAAGCCCCTCGAAGCGATAGCTACTTCGAGACACTGCGCTGACGTACCATTGCACTTTCGTTTGAGATGACCGCACTCAATTCGCGCATCATAATTTTTCTCAGTCCATTCGGAAAATCGTATTCGGATCGTCCTCGTGGCGGATCTCGTCGATCGGTGCGCGTTTGCCTTCGCCCATGTAAAGCCGGTTTGGACAATTGATCACCATTCCATCGATGTCTCCGACGTTCTTGTAACCGTGTACCACCCCTGCTGGAATAATTAACGCTTTGGCGTCCTTTTCACCAGCAGAAAACGACATTGTATTTCGGTAGGTTGGCGAATCGTCGCGATTGTCCCAAAGTCGAATATTGAACGTCGACGGACCAATGAAACAGAAAAGATCCGCCTGCTCGACGTGCTCGTGCGGACCGCGTTGAATTCCTGGCCTTGTAAACGAAATGTACGACATCACCGGATAAAACTCCTTTTCCAGTTCGTCGTGTCTGAACAGCTCCGCCAGCCAGCCGCGATTGTCGAAATACTTTTTCAAGTCATAAGCCACAACATCGGCGATTTCGCCCTGCGTGAATAATTGCACTTTTTGTTCGGGAACGCTCATTATAAATCTCGCCCGTTTCAGATCTTATTCGCCCCGGTCTCAGCGGCCATGTTCGACGCTCGCAACAAGCTGTCGAACGTTCCGGCATCGGTCCACCAGCCGTCGAGTTCATCGCACGTCATTTCGCCGCGATTTATATAGTAATTATTCACATCGGTAATTTCGAGCTCGCCGCGGTCGGAAGGCACTAGCGTTTTTATTACATCGAAAACGGTTTTATCGTAAAAATAGATGCCGATTACGGCAAACTCCGATTTCGGCTCTTTTGGCTTTTCTTCGATCTTGAGAACTTTTTTTCCGTCGAGTTCCGGCACGCCGAAACGCTGCGGATCCGGCACTTTTTTCAAAAGGATTTTCGCACCCTTTCCCTGACCTCGGTAATCGTCGGCCGCCCTGCGAATGTTACCTTCGATTATATTATCGCCAAGCACGACGCACACCGGCTGTTTATCGCTGAAATGTTCGACCAGGGAAAGTGCATCGGCGATGCCGCCTTCACCCTGCTGGTAAGTGTAGTTCAGATGCTTGAGCCCGAACTCTTTTCCGTTCCCGAGCAGCCTGAGAAAATCGCCCGCCGAATTGCCGCCGGTTACAATCATAATATCGTCGATCCCGGCATTAATCAGCGTCTGAATCGGATAATAGATCATCGGCCGGTCAAACACCGGCAGCAAATGCTTATTGGTTATACGCGTCAGCGGACTCAGCCTGGTACCGAGTCCGCCCGCCAAAATCACACCTTTCATTCGTGTATGAATACTCCTAATCGATAAATCGCTGGAACCACAGCTCAAGCATCATCAATGTCCAAAGCTGCGAGCCGTGATCTCGGTTGCCGGAGGTGTGCTCAGTCACATAACTCTCCAA
>JBHENZ010000145.1:0-4113 GCA_046261815.1 Pyrinomonadaceae bacterium
ATTCCTGCCGATAGTTAAGGGTCTCGACGATGAGGTGGTACAAAAATACAATCGCGAATTTGAAGAAACGAACATTACCAAAGCCGATCAACCGAAGTTTGTCGGATTACACTGGCGTGAAGATCAGCGACGGTCGTACCCGCAGCAGTCAATCGGAGCACACATTGTTGGGATGAGCAGCGACGACGGCGTCGGGCAGGCTGGAATAGAGCAATCGCAGAACGAGCTACTATATGGTCCGGTCGTCAAGAAGATTCAGGAGCGCGATCGATTTGGACGAGTCTATGATGAAGTCTTGTCCGAGCAGGAGCCGCCCAGCGATGTCACCCTGACCATCGATCTGCCGGTTCAGTTCATCGCGGAACAGGCCCTGGAAGGAGCAGTCGAACGAACGGGCGCGCGGTCGGCAATGGCGGTTGTGATCGACAACAAAACCGGGGAAATTTTGGCGATGGCCAACTACCCGACATTTGACCCGAACAAGATCGGAAATACGAATCCAGAATTTATCAAGAATGGAATCGTTCAGAACGTTTATTCGCCCGGCTCGGTCTTTAAGCTAATTACATACGGGGCCGCTCTTGAGAAAAAGCTGATCACGCCGGAGGCCGAGATCGATAGCGGAAGCGGCGTCATCGACGTCGCCGGCCACGTGTTTCGCGATTCGCATGCTGTCGGACGCGTATCGTACGCAAAGGCGCTTGCGCAATCGAGCAACGTTTGCGCGATTAAAACAAGCATGCGTGTTGGTCGCGAAGACTTTAACGGCCTCGTCCATAAAATGGGTTTCGGCAAGCCGACGGGCATCGAATTGCCGGCCGAAACCGGCGGTATCGTTCGCCCGATTCAGCGATGGAACGGCGACTCGCTTGCGTCGATGTCGATAGGTTACGAAATTGGCGTAACTGCGTTGCAAATGGCAAGTGCTTTTGCGACGATAGCAAACGACGGGGTGAGGATCGAACCGCATATTATCAAGGAAATCCGCCGTGCCGACGGCACATCCGCACCGATCGGCGAGCACCCGAAAACGGAAATTGTCAGCCGCGAAACCGCTCGCGATTTGAAGCGGATGTTAACCGAAGTGGTCATCTCGGGAACTGGAAAACGCGCGCAACTCGACAGTTATTCATCGGCTGGCAAGACGGGCACGGCCTGGAAGTTCGATCCGCAGACGAAACGCATAAATTCGTCTAAATACGTTTCTTCTTTTATCGGTTTCGCTCCGGCGAACGATCCGCGGGTCACGATCGCCGTAGTGGTTGATGAACCGAAGTTTGGCGGTCGACACGGCGGCTCGGCAGCGGCCCCGGCCTTTAAGGAGATCGCCGACCGGATCCTTCCGGAACTCAATGTCGCGCCCGATAAGGAGATCGTCGCTGCCGTCAGCGAATCGCGCGACGATAGCGTTCCTGAAGTGCCGTCAGGCGGCGTGACGATCGAAAAATCCGAACTCCTGAATCGGAGTGCGTCAAAAATCGCCGCCGGCACGCCTGCGACACCCCCAAAAAATTCATCTCAAAAATTGAAGAAAAATCCGCCTTCCTCGAACGAAACGCGAAAAGCAAGAGAGAACAAACCGGAAGGCATTGCAAGATCCGCTACGGCGACGAGCGGAGTTAAGGAGCGGAAGTCGGCGGCAAAGAAAACGTGAAATTAATCGATGCAATAAAATCGATGAATGCCCGGGCGGCCAGTCTCGATCCCGCCTTGCACCAGCGAGAAGTCGAATCGTTCGTCGTAGATTCTCGCGAGGTCAAGGCGGGCGACGTTTTTTTTGCGTTGTCGCAGCCGGATTATAAGAAAAATTGTTTCAACGGCGACTTTGCCGACGCCACCCGTTATGCCGCAGCTGCTTTGCACAGCGGAGCGGCAGCCGTCGTCATGCGCGAAGATCGTTTCGAAGGGCATCGTTCCGAGTTGTCGCAGTTTTTCGACAGGCTGATCTTTGTCGACGATACGATCGCGACGTTGCAAGGGCTGGCCGCGGCCGTTTACAAAAATTGGGGCAAACCGGTGATCGCGATAACCGGCAGCGCCGGAAAAACGACCGCTAAAGAGCTCACGGCGCAAATCCTCGAATCCTCAGGCCTGCACGTTTTGCGGAACGTCAAGAATTTTAACAACGGCGTCGGTCATCCGCTGACCGTGCTCGAGTTGGCGAAGGATTTAAGCTACGACGTCGCGGTTCTAGAAATGGGAATGTCGACACCGATGAACGAAATAATGCGGCTCTGTCGTATCACGCCGCCGAGCATTGCGGTGGTGTTGAACGTGTTGCCCGTCCACCTCGAACACCTGGGTTCGATTGAAAATATCGCAAAAGCGAAAGCGGAAATTGTCGATGGAATGAATGCTGGTGGAACGGCCGTTTTGAACGCGGATGACCCTTTGAGCGCCGCGATGCGCAGTAAGGCAAACGGCAATGTTGTTACGTTCGGAATAAATTCACCGGCCGACATTTCTGCCACAGATATTCGGTTTGAGGATTTTGGCGAAACCCGCTTTACGATTCGAGCTGCGGATGGCGAAGCCGAGATAAAATTTTCGCTCGACGGCGCGCATAACATTATGAACGCTCTCGCCGCGGCCGCCGCTGCCACGGCGTTTGGAATTGGGATCGAGTCGATCGCTGCCGGGCTCGATAATGTTTCTGGGCCGGCCCAGCGTGGCGAAATTCTACATTTTGCCGACGGGTTTACGGTCATCAACGATTCGTACAATTCGAATCCTACGGCGCTCCTCTCGATGGTCGAAACGTTGATTGCTGGCGGCAATGGCCGGCGCTGCATCGTCGTTGCAGGCGAAATGCTCGAGCTTGGCGACCGCTCGGCGGAGATCCACCGCGAAACCGGCCGGGCGATCGGGGAAGCGAACGTCGACTATCTGATTGGCGTTCGAGGTTACGCTGGGGAATTGGTCGAGGGTTCGCTCGAAACCGGTCTCGCGAAAGCCGAATTTGCCTCAGACAGCGCCGAAGCGGGCGATCGGCTTTCCGAACTAATTCGGCCGGGCGATGTCGTCTTGATCAAAGGTTCGCGCGGCGTTCGCACAGAGCAGGTTTTGGAGAAACTTTTGCAGCGGTTTGAAATAAGGAAAGGCAAGCATGAGAATGCTGCCGGGCAATAAGAAGGCCAATTAGCTGACCTAAAAGATGCTCTACTATTTCCTTTACCAAGTGCTTTTTCGAGGGTACGGCGCGGCGAGCGAGTCTTACTTTTATAAGGGACTGAATGTTTTTCAGTACATCACGTTCAGGACGGCGTGGGCAACGATCACGGCCCTTCTGATCACCTTGATCTTTGGCAATGCAGTAATTCGTAAGCTTGCGGCGTTGAAATTCGGGCAGGAGATTCGCGAAGAAGGCCCGGCATCGCACATCGAGAAAAAGGGCACGCCGACGATGGGCGGAACTCTCATTATCGGCTCGGTTTTTTTGTCGACTGTTTTATGGGCGCGGCTCGACAGTCTTTATTTATGGCTCGCTCTCGGAGCAACGACACTTTTCGCCGCGGTCGGATTTGCCGACGATTATATAAAGATCGTCAAGCGGCGCAGTCTCGGTTTGACGGGCAAGCAAAAACTCGCGGGACAGCTTCTGACGGCACTCGCGGTTTGGGCGGTGCTTTATTTTGCAACGTCGTATACATGGAATCTGAGCATTCCATTTTTTAAGGAAACGGCACTTCCGTTCGGCGTCAGCGTGATTCCGCCGCTGCTCTATTTGCTCTTTATCATTTTTATTTTGCTCGGTGCGTCGAACGCGGTGAATCTGACCGACGGGCTTGACGGATTGGCAACGAGCGTGACGTTCATCGCGATGTCGGCTTTGACGGCATTGACGTATGTCGGGAGCGACAGGCGTTGGGCCGAGTACCTCGACATTACTTTCAACCCTGCGTCGGCCGAGCTGACCGTTTTTTGCGGGGCAATGGTTGGGGCGAGCCTCGGATTTTTGTGGTACAACTCGCCGCCGGCCGAGGTATTCATGGGTGATGTAGGATCGCTGGCAATCGGCGGAGCGTTGGGAACGGTGGCTGTGCTGACGAAGCAGGAATTTTTATTGCCGTTTATAGGCGGCGTGTTTATTCTCGAGGCGGTTTCCGTGATGCT
>JBHENZ010000146.1:0-3441 GCA_046261815.1 Pyrinomonadaceae bacterium
CACATACGTAATGCGATAAGTTCCCGGCTAGGTCATCTCACCGATCTTTCGGAAAACGGAAAAATCCTCGACGAGCCGATAGATCGTTCCGCTTTGTCCGGCCGAGGTGTCGACGGTCGCTCCTTGCGCTGCCGCACGCACGAGGATGTATTCGCTTCGCACGTGCCGGTAGGTGCCCTCTTCGAAGTAAAGCTTTATTGAAAGATCCGATCCACCCCTTGGTGCGTAGGTGAGTACAATCGTTTCTTTATCGTTAATCGCCTTTTTGCCCTCATAATCGATTTTGGCTTTCCGATCGGCGTGGAGCAGCGGCCACGCCGTCGAAAGCGAGCCGCCCAACAAACCTTCCTTTAACAATTCGCGATTGTTGAATATGAATTCACCAAGAAGAGATCTTGAAGTCGCGTCGGTTTGCCGACTTTCACGTTCTTACCGTCGAATGCGAAACGGTCCTGTGGATAATCATTCGAATTAAAATTCATTCCCTACAAACTTTTCGCACCTGACGACAAGAGCAGGGCCTTTCCGCTAATCACTTGCGCGCCGCCCTTAAACGTAAACTCGGCGTTGCCGACAAACATCTGGTTTTTGACCGCACTGCGCTTTTCGGTCGTCGCGATCGAGGTGAGATGTTTTTCGATCACTTCGTTCGGGTCGATTCTCTGTGACGAAACAATAGCGGGGAACAGAAGAAATATCCCCAAATAGATCAGGCTAAGCTTTTTCATTAATACCTCTGACAACATTTCGAAAATTGTGAGATCAAAATCGTGCATTGGCGAACTGTGATGCGGGCTGGGTACGCGGCAACTCGCAAGTTTCAAATTCCAAATCTGCGTCAATTCCAGCGACCGACTCAATAATTTTCGCATCCGGCAAGGCATAAAAATAGTTGGAAATATTCTCTAAAATCTCTTCAGCCGAGTGTGAGTGATACAGCGTTTGCCTGAACTGCGCTCCGCCAGGAAGGCCTTTTGTAAACTGGCCGGCAAGCTGTTTCATTTTTCCGAGGGCGACGATCTCGGGCATTTCGTCAAGGCACATCTCGAAAAACTCGAGCAGCACGGCCTGTTTTTCAGCAAGGTTAGGATGATAAGGCTCGCGGCCCTCTACCACGTCGTTCATCTGGCGGAATATCCACGGGTTCTGCATTGCCCCGCGGCCGATCAAAATGCCGTCAACGCCCGATTCACGCCATCGCTGCAAACCGTAATCGACCGAAGTGATATCGCCGTTTCCCGATACCGGAATTGAAACCGCCTCTTTCACCCGTCGAATGATTTCCCAATTCGCAAGTCCTTTGTACCCCTGTTCCCTGGTACGGCCATGAACCTGAATGTGCTCGACGCCGCATTGCTCGGCCATTTTCGCGATGTCGACCACGTTTATCGAGGCATCCGAATAACCAGTTCGCACCTTTAGCGTCAGCGGAATTGAAATCGTCTTCTTTATCTCACGAAGGATCGACTCGAGCCGCTCGGGTTCGCGAAGCAAGCCAGAACCGCCGCCGTTTTTGACCACTTTCGGTGCCGGGCAGCCGCAATTGACGTCTAAAATATCGGCCCCGACTTGCTCGGCCATTTCGGCGCCCATCGCCATCCGCTCCGCGCGCCCGCCAAAAATCTGAACCGCAAATGGCCGCTCTTCTTCGGCAAATCGCATCTGCCGCTTCGATTTCGGATTATGCCGTGTTAGTCCTTCGACTGATATAAACTCGGACACGACCAGCCCGACACCGCCACGCCGCTTGATCAGCCGCCTGAAAACATAGTCAGTCACCCCCGCCATCGGAGAAAGCGTAAGCGGGGGGTTTATCTCAATATTTCTGATCTTGAACGGCTTCATTAGCAACAAATGAGGTAATTCTGATGCGGGTGCCGTCTATGGCGTGGTCTTCTTCAACTCGACGCCCGTCGCATCGAACGAAACTTCCGTCACGGTTCCATCCTCGTTACGATTCTCGAACTTCGCGCCGTCGTCGTGGATGAGATGCTCGACTTTTTCCCTACTAAGGATACTTGTCTTAAAAACACCCTGTGCACGAACATTCATTCCCGCGGAATTAAGCGGGATGAAGAACGCATGATCGCCGAATGTAACGCGAACCGATTGTCCGCCCGCTACGTCGGCCATTTCCATCCAGCAGCCTTCCTTTTTGCACGACCGGAGGATGATGCCTTCGACCTCGACAGTTTTCCCGGCCAATCTGTCGGGATTAGCAACGGCCTTTTCGACCGAAACCCTTTTTACGGACTTGGCCAACGCAGCACCCCGAGTGATCTTATCGCCGGACTTCAAAACGACCGGCGCATTCTGTTCGTTTTTCGCAACCGGCTCGCCCTTGCTGTTCAACTCGGCCTGTGCAGTAACCGCGACCGAGAAAATCAGTACGAATGCTTGTAATAAAACGATTTTTCTCATATCAATCTCCAATTTTTGTGACTCTTATAAAATACATGCGTGTCCCTCGGTCCCAAGGGCATTTCCCACGCGCCGCAGTCTGGGGACAAACTAATGATTTTGATGCTTTTGCGGTCGGTAACCTCCGTAATTACTTGGTTTCGTAAACCACCTTGCCGTCCACAACCGTCATAACTACTTTCACCTCACCGATCTTGACCGGGTCGATCGAGAAAATGTCGTCCGACAGGATAACAAAATCCGCCAGCTTACCGACTTCCAAAGTTCCCTTAATATTGTCCTGAAACTCGGCGTAGGCCGAGCCCCAGGTGAAGGCCCGCACCGTTTCCTCCACCGAGATTTTTTGCTCGGGTATCCATCCGCTCGGGTTCTTATCGTCGAGCGTTCGGCGGGTAACGGCGGCGTAGACACCTAGCAGCGGGTTGAGCGGCGCGACGGGCGAATCCGAGCCGAAGGCAAGCACGCCGCCCGCATCAAGGATCGTGCGAAACGCATAGGTTCCTTTTAGTCGTTTTTCGTCGAGACGTTTCCATGCCCAGCGGCCATCGTCAATGATGTGAAAAGGCTGCATCGACGCGACTACTTTTTGCGCGGCAAATCGTTTCAAATCTTCAATTCGCAGGTGCTGGGCGTGCTCGATCGTAAAACGCCGATTGTTAGCGCCATTTGCCTTTTCGACTGCCTGGAAATGGTCGAGGATGGTCGCGTTGGCCCGGTCTCCGATCGCGTGAATACGAACCTGAAGGCCCGCTTTATCCGCTTCCTGAATCGTCTTGCGCATCGTCGTAGTGACGCCGGCCATTGCGAGGCCGTTGGAATTAGGAGCATCTAAGTACGGAGTGAAAAACCACGCCGTGGTCGAGCCCAGACTCCCGTCCGCGTATGCCTTCAAACAGCCGACCCGCAGCATTGCGTCGCCAAATGCATAGCGAACGCCGGTATTTTCCCATCGCTTGTAATCGCTCATGGGCGAGCAGCCATAAACTCGCGTTTTCAGCGTGCCTCGACGAAGCAGTTCCT
>JBHENZ010000147.1:0-8234 GCA_046261815.1 Pyrinomonadaceae bacterium
AGACCGTTCTCGGCGCTGTGGTTTCGGCAGTCGGAACCGTCGCCGATACGATCAGCGAAGGTGCGGCAAAAGTTGCCGAGCTTGTAATCGGTTCTGACGAAAAAGCGGTTGCGCGCGGTAAGCGTGCCGAGAAGATCGGTATTGTTGCCTCGGACAAGATGACGAAAACGGTCACGGTACGCGTCGATCGGCAGGTGAAGCATCCGGTTTATCGAAAGTACGTGCGCAAGCGTAAGAAGTTCATGGCTCACGACGAGCTCGGCGCAAGGATTGGGGACAAGGTTCGTATTATCGAAACCCGGCCGATGTCCGCACGCAAGCGATGGCGCGTGGTTGAGATTATTCAGAAGGCCGAATTGTAGTTTGGAACACCGGCTTTAGCTGGCAGGCCGGTTAAAAAGGCGGAACTCCGAGCGGGAGACTAGTTATGATTCAGATGCAGACCTCTTTGGCGGTCGCGGATAATTCGGGTGCAAAACGCGTTGTAATGATCATGCCCATCGGCGGATCGACCAGCAAGATCGCCCGGCTCGGCGACAAAATCAAGGTCACTGTAAAAGAAGCCGCTCCCGAAGGCACCGCCAAAAAAGGCAAGGTTTATAACGCGGTGATCGTCAGAACCCGTAAAGAGGTGCGTCGCAAAGACGGAACCTATATTCGTTTTGACGAAAATGCGGCGGTTCTCATCAAGGACGACGGTACGCCGATGGGCACGCGCGTTTTCGGCCCCGTGGCCCGCGAGCTTCGCGAAAAGAATTTTATGAAGATCGTGAGCTTGGCACCCGAGGTAATTTGATCGGTCGGCAGTAGGCAGCGCCGGTTGGCAGGAAACTACGACTGCACGAATTGAAGATATGAAAACCGTTAAGACAGGAACAGGTAAAAGCAGGATCAAGCGCGGCGATCAGGTCGTGTTCATTGCGGGAAAAGAATACAACCGCTATGACAGCACGGGAGCTCGGCAGCCGTTTCGCGGTCGCGTGATCGAGGTCGATGCAGGCCACAGCAAAGTTAAGGTCGAAGGCGCGAGAATCGTCAAACGGCACAAAAAAGCCGTTCCCCAGATGAATCAGGAAGGAGGCATTCTCGAACGCGAAGCCTGGGTCGATGTTTCCAACGTTGCGATAGTAGATCCCGACACCGGCAAACCGACAAAGGTTAAGTACGAGGTTCGAGATGGGCAAAAGGTTCGAGTTGCCAAAAGCGGTAAGATGATTCCCGAGCCGAATGTGTTCGGAAAAAAAGAGCCGAAGAAGGACAAGGCGGCGGAGGAGTAGTAGATAATTGCGATTTTAGATTTGCGATTATCCATGTGTGTGGTTTTCAAAAGATTAACAAATTCGCAAATCGGCATTCGCAAATCTAAAATTAGAGTAATGGCTAGATTACGAGACAAATATAAAATCGAGATCGCCCCGGCGCTTGCCAAAGAGTTTGATATTAAGAATCCGATGGCGGTTCCGAAGATAGAGAAGATCGTCGTGAATATGGGCCTTGGCGAAGCGAGCGGCAACGCCAAGATTCTCGATACGGCGTCCGACGAGCTAAAGGCGATCACCGGCCAGAAACCGGTCGTAACAAAAGCGAAAAAATCGATCGCCGCCTTCAAACTGCGCGAGGGAATGAGCATCGGCTCGATGGTCACGCTCCGCGGCGAGCGGATGTACGAATTTCTCGACCGTCTGATCTCGGTCGCTCTGCCTCGCGTGCGTGATTTTCGAGGTATCTCGGGCAAGGCTTTTGACGGCCGCGGGAATTATACGCTTGGCATTCGCGAGCAGCTTATATTTCCTGAGATCGATTTTAATAAGGTCGATAAAACGCGCGGAATGAATATCTCGATAGTCACAACCGCAAAGTCGGACGATCAGGCACGATCGCTGCTGAGGGCGATGGGAATGCCGTTTAGGCAGTAGTCTCTTGTCCAATGCCCAGGTCCAAAGTCTTTTTGGATTCTGATTGGGGCTTGGGACTTGAAACTTTTTTTATGGCAAAGATTAGTAAAGTTGTAAGTAACCAGAAACGCAAAGATAAGGTAATGCTTTGGGCGGAACGGCGGGCCGGGTTGAAGCGGGTAATAAATAATCCGAAGTCGACCGCGGAAGAGGTGGATGCAGCCGTCGCCAGGTTACAAAAAATGCCGCGCGACGCCAGCCCGGTCCGCGTTCGCAACCGATGTGCTTTGACCGGCCGCCCGCGCGGTTATTTACGAAAATTCGGAATGTCGCGTGTCACACTGCGCGATCTCGCGCTTCAGGGACAAATACCGGGCGTTGTTAAATCGAGCTGGTGATTCGATGGCGGATTGCGGAATGCGGATTGCGGAATGCGGATTGCGAATGTTTTATTTGTGATCATCCGCCGAAATTTCGCCGCAAGGTGGAATGGGATTGGCGGACGAGATCAATCGGACGAAATCCGCGATCGCAAATCCGCTATCCGCAACTAATTGACGGAGTTTAAGATTGACAGATCCAATCGCCGACATGCTTACACGGATCCGCAACGCGATTGCGGCCAATCATCCGCGTGTCGATATTCCGGGTTCCAAGCTGAAAATAGAGGTTGCCCGAATTTTAAAAGAAGAGGGTTACATAAACAGCTTTACCACCAAGGGTGAAGGCCCGAAGTACGCCATCCGGATTTTTTTGCGTTACGACGCGAAGGGCACCTCGTCAATCACGCACCTCGAACGCATATCGCGGCCCGGACGTCGCGTGTACGTCGGCGCGGGCGACATTCCTCGCGTCCTCGGCGGCTATGGCGTAAACATTGTTTCGACCTCGAAAGGCTTGATGAGCGGGAAGCGCGCTCGCAAGGAAAATGTCGGCGGCGAGATTTTGGCCCAGGTTTATTAGCCGATTTCCAATGCGGAATTCGGATTGCGGATTTAAGAAAAAGTCCCAAATCCCGAATCTGAAGTCTAAAATTGAAAGAGTTATGTCCAGAGTAGGAAAAAAACCGATAACGATTCCGGCCGGCGTGACCGTCACGATCGGCGATGAGCAGATCGAGATAAAGGGGCCGAAGGGAACCCTCAACACGCCGATTCCGCAGGGCGTCAAGTTTAAGCAGGAAGATAATTCGCTGGTTGCCGAGCGTTCGGGCGATGATCTGGCTGCATTTCACGGCCTCGCTCGCGCACTCGCCAACAATGCCGTCACTGGCGTCACGGAAGGTTTCAAAAAGGAAATGGACGTCGTCGGCGTTGGTTATAAGGCCGACGTGCAAGGTAAAAAAATCGTGTTTGCGCTCGGTTATTCGCACCCGATCGAGTATCAGCTTCCGGAAGGTATCGAGGCAAAGGCCGAAAGGGTTAACACGAAAACTGCGATCAACCAATATCAGCTGACGATCACCTTAACCGGAATCGACAAGCAGAAGCTCGGCCAGGTTGCCGCGGAACTAAACCGACTTCGAAAACCTGACGCGTACAAAGGTAAAGGCGTGCGCTACGCCGACAGGTTTTATAAGTTGAAGCCGGGGAAAACCGGAAAGTAACGCGATTTTGGATTTTAGATTTTGGATTTTAGATTTTGCTAAGTAGCAACAAATCCAAAATCGGCAATCCAAAAATCAAAATTGAAATATGGCACAGAGAAAAAAAGCAGACGTTCGTCGGGCGGTGCACGGACGCATCCGCAAGAAAGTGCATGGTACTGCCGAAATGCCGCGACTCGCGGTCTTTCGCAGCCTGAATCACATTTACGCCCAGATCATTGACGACGAAACCGGCAAAACGCTTGCGACCGCATCGACGACCGAAAAGGATTTTGGCTCAACGAGGGGCGGCAATGTCGAGGCGGCGGTGAATGTCGGGCGTTCGATTGCCGAGCGGGCAAAGAAAGCCGGCATCGAGAATGTAATTTACGACCGCGGCGGCTACGTCTACCACGGACGCGTGAAGGCGTTAATCGACGCCACGCGTGAAGCGGGTCTAAATAAGGTCAGCGATGGCGGAAATTCCGATGCGGCGGCGTCTACGGATAGGGAAAGGGACACGACTAGATGAACACCAAACAGAGAATTTCTCCCGGCGGTTTGATCCTTAAGGACCAGCTAATCTCGATCAACCGCGTTACCAAGGTCGTTAAGGGTGGGAAGAATATGTCGTTCGCCGCACTTGTCGTGATCGGCGATGAAGCGGGCCATGTCGGTTTTGGAACGGGCAAGGCTAAGGAAGTGCCGAACGCGATAAAGAAGGCGGTCGAGGCGGCGAAGAATAATTTGATCCGCGTTCCGCTAATGGACGGCACGCTCCCGCACGAGCTAATTGGCGTCTATGGAGCGGGCCGTGTGCTCGTGAAACCGGCGGCCGAAGGAACTGGCGTGATTGCCGGCGGCGCCGTCAGGGCTGTGATGCAGTCGCTTGGCGTGCACAACGTTCGAACAAAAATTCTCGGCTCGACCAATGCACACAATGTCATACGAGCCACTTTCAATGCCCTAGAACGAATGAAGGATCCTTTCGAGGTTGCGCGGCTGCGCGGCAAGCAGGTCGAGGAACTTGTGTAATGGCTAAGAAATCAGAAAATACGACGGGCGGCAGCATCAACATTCAGTATTACCGCAGCTCGATCGGGTATCCGAGAAAGCAAAAGGAGATCGTCAAGAGTCTCGGTATCACGAAACTCAACCAGATGGTTTCGCGGCCGGATACGCCGGCAATGCGGGGAATCGTAAATAAAGTGCCGCATTTGCTCCGTTTGATAGACGAGGCTTCGGATCGTTAAGCCTAATTCGTGACGAATTTCTTCGATTCTATTCACGATTTAATCTTGGCGATTCACGAAAAAAGACATGGCATTATCGCTAAATAATCTCAAACCCGCTCCCGGATCGACGCATAAGAAGAAGCGCGTCGGACGCGGCCCTGGATCGGGCCTCGGCAAGACCTCCGGCCGGGGCCATAAAGGCCAGAAGTCGCGTTCCGGTTATAGCAGCCGCCCCGGTTTCGAGGGCGGACAGATGCCCTTGCAGCGTCGCTTGCCGAAGCGGGGATTCACTAATATTTTTAAAAAGCAGTGGATCGAAATCAGCCTGGCAAAAATAGAGGCAAGTTTTAACGCCGGTGACGATATAACGCCCGAGGTTCTGCACGAGCGTGGGCTGATCAAAAAGGCTAAGCACGATTTGGTCATTCTTGGCAGCGGCGAAATTTCCAAGGCATTTAATATTTCCGCGCACCGCTTTACCAAGGCCGCGAAAGACAAAATCGAAAAGGCCGGCGGCACCGCGACAACGATAGAAAAGGCCGCCGCTGACACGGCATAGTTTGCTATCGCCCAGGCTTCCGTCTTCTGACAACCGACCACTGACGACCGGCAACTTACAATTATATGGAGAAGTTTCTCAACGCCGTCCAGAACATGTTCAAGGTGCCCGAGCTTCGCTCGCGGCTCCTTTTCACGCTTGGAATGTTGGCCGTATATCGGTTCGGAGCTCACGTTTCAGCTCCGGGAATAAACAAGGCGCGGCTCGAGCAAGTCTGGGGCGAAGTTGCGGGCACGCTTCTCGGCGTCCTCGATCTTTTCTCCGGGGGAAACTTCCGCACAATCTCGGTTTTTGCGCTTGGTGTTACACCCTACATCACCGCGTCGATCATCATGCAGCTGCTTCCAGTTCTCTCGCCGGCGGTAAAGAAAATTCAGGAAGAAGGCGAGGTCGGTCGGCAAAAGCTGAATCAATGGACTCGATATTTGACTGTCGTGCTTTGTGCCGTCCAAACTTTTTTCGTCGCTACCTGGCTCAACCGCAACGGCATCATTCCCGAGGGCTGGGCGGCCACCGCAATGGTTGTTGTAACGCTTACCACGGGTACGATCTTCGTAATGTGGCTCGGCGAACAGATTACGGAACGCGGCGTTGGTAATGGCATCTCGCTGTTGATCTTTGCGGGTATCGTGATCGGCTTACCGGGAGCCGTGCTGCAGGTATCCGAGCGGGTGAGGGCGGGCGATGCAATGCAATCGCTCGGCGTGATTTTCCTCGTCGTCGTGCTGGTTGCCTTGATCGCTCTTGTCGTTTATGTCGAATCGGCCCGTCGCAATATTGCCATATCCTACGCCAGCCGCCGAATTGGCGATCAAACATTTCGCGGTCAGGAAACGAGCTTGCCATTAAAGATAAATATGGGCGGCGTGATCCCGGTGATTTTCGCCTCGTCGGTACTGGCATTGCCGCAGACGGTATTTTCCGCATTTCCGCCTGATCCGGCCGATCCGAACGGGACCTGGTCGAGGGTAAGTGCGTTTTTCCAGCAGTTTCACGGCGGTGATCCGTATTACGAGTTTGTCTTTTTGTCCCTTATCGTTTTGTTCACGTTCTTTTACATCACGATCGTATTTAACACCGACGAAGTGGCCGACAATCTCCGAAAACACGGCGGCTTTATCGCCGGCCTTCGCCCCGGTGCTCCGACGGCTGAATACCTGAATGGAATTTTGACCAGGCTGACGACTGTAGGCGCGCTATACCTGGCGTTTGTGGCCTTTGTGCCGCAGGTGTTGTTGAGCGGTTTCCGCGTGCAGCGTTTGCCTTTTGTCGGCGACAGCATAGATGCATTTCTTTCGGCGACGCCCGGACTTAGTTGGATACCGACCGGCCTCGGATATCAGTTCTTCTTTGGCGGAACATCCTTGCTTATTCTGGTCGGCGTCGCAATGGACACGGTCGCTCAAATCGAGGCTCAACTCGTAATGCGTAACTACGAAGGCTTCCTTGGATCGGGCTCGCGTTTGCGAGGAAGAAGGGCTTGATTGGCTTTTTCAAAATCGCCGAGACGCTAAAAAGGAAAAGAAATTTCACTACAGATGAACGCGGATTACCGAAGACTTCACAATGCGGCGTCTCGGCGGTAAATTTGCATGGAAAAGATTATCGTATTGATAGGCGCCCCCGGTGCCGGTAAGGGCACGCAGGCGAGGCTTCTCGATGAGCGGCTTGGGACTCCGCAGATTTCGACCGGCGACATATTTCGCGAGATGAAAATGCTCGATACACCGCTTGCCCGCGAGGTTCAAGACTTGATGGCCGAAGGCAAGCTGATACCGGACGACGTCACTTACCGTATCGTTAGAGAAAGGACCGCGAGAGCTGACACCGCCAATTCGTACGTTCTTGATGGCTATCCTCGAACGGCCGTTCAAGCGGAACAGCTCGAAGAGCTCGCTCGCGAGCAAGGCAAAGAAATACAGGCGATCGAGATCGATGTTCCGGAGGATGAATTGTTAAAACGCTTAGCAGGCCGGCGTTCCTGCCCGATCTGCGGCGAGATTTACAACATTTATTCGAAGGCGCCGAAGATGGATGAGGTTTGCGACTTGCACCCGGACGCCCCGCTTACGCATCGAGCGGACGATCAGGAAGACACGGTGCGAACGCGGCTCGAAACTTACCGGGCCAGCACTGCTCCCCTACTCGACTATTACCGAGCTTCAAATCGGTTGGCAAAAATCGGTGGAACGGGAAGCGTCGAGGATATTTACGCCGAAGTCGAGAAATTGATCGAAAGGCCAAGGGAAAAGAGTGAAAATCGTCTTGGCTCTTGACCAAATCGCGCGACTGCTGTTTGGCAGAAAAATGATCATCGCAAAATCGCAAAAGGATATGGAAAAGATGCGCGCTGCCGGCGAACTGATCGCCGAAGTTCGCGAGACGTTGCGGCCAATGGTCAAGCCGGGAGTTACGACACTCGAGCTTAATGCAATGGCCGAAAAAATGATGCGCGATGCCGGAGCGATCCCGACCTTTATCGGTTACAAGCCGCACGGATCCATTGCGTTTCCGTTTGCAATTTGTGCTTCGGTAAATGAAGCCGTCGTCCACGGGTTTTCGAATGAAAAGCCCTTGGTCGAAGGCGACATCATCTCGCTCGATATGGCCTGCACGCTTGATGGATTTGTCGGCGATACGGCGATTACGGCAGGTGTCGGCACTATAAGTGATGAATTGGCGCATTTAATTCGAGTCACTAATGAGTGTCTTGCTCTCGGCATCGGGCAATGTTGGCCAAACAAACGCGTCGGGGATATTAGTGCCGCAATTCAGCAACATGCGGAGAAGCACGGTTACGGAATTGTCCGCGATTACACAGGGCACGGAATCGGGCGCCGGATGCACGAGGCACCGCAAATCGCGAATTACGGTAGAGCCGGCACGAAAGAAAAAATCCGCGCGGGCTATTGTTTTGCCATCGAGCCGATGTTGAATCTGGGCGTTGCCGAAACCAAGAC
>JBHENZ010000148.1:0-7121 GCA_046261815.1 Pyrinomonadaceae bacterium
GTTCCATATCGTCCGGATGCGCGAAAATGGCCAGAATATCAATCGTCATTTAGGTTGATCTGATAAAGTTTAAATACGTGAGCTTAGGCAAGCAAATCTGAAATTTGAAATCTGAAATATGGAATTAATCGTTCTTGGCTCCGGTACGTCGGTACCGCATCCAAAACGCAGCAGCTCGGGGTTGTGGGTCGAAACTGCGGGCGGCGCAATTTTACTCGACTGTTCGGCACAGGTACCGCACCGAGTCGCACAGGAAAATCTCGATTGGGCTAACCTCGACGCCATCTGGATCTCGCATTTCCATCTAGACCACTGCGGCGGTCTTGCTCCCTTACTCTTCGGAACAAAATACGCTCCGCAAACGCAAAACCGCGAAAAGCCACTGCGAATCTTCGGTCCCAAAGGTCTCGAGAAATTGCTCGAAAATTTAAGCGACTCGAACGATTACGGCCTTTTACAGCAGCCGTTTCCGCTCGAAATCGTTGAGGTCGAGACACTTGAAAAATTTGAAATCGTCGCCGACGTCGAAGCCGTTGCGGCAAAAACGCCGCACACCGATGAAAGCCACGCGATTCATATACGAGATAGCCAAGAGACGGTCGTATACACGGCCGATACTGGTTTCGACGTGGCCTTAGCCGCGCTCGCCCGCCGCGTCGATTTATTTCTGCTTGAATGTTCGTTCGTCAAAAATAAACCGGTTGACATTCATCTCGAATTGGCCGAAGCAGTAAATTTGGTTCGCCGAGCCGAGCCGAAAAAGACGATTCTCACACATTTTTACGCCGAGTGGGACGAGGTGAATTTTGAAGAAGAAATTAAGAAATTTTCGCCGGGTTTCGAGATCACCGGGGCGTTCGACGGTATGAGATTAAAGGTATGAGTGATGCGTTTATAATGCCTGAAATCTAAACTGTGTTAAAGCGATACCACAGAATAAGAAGAGAAAGAAAATCAAAATCGGAACAACACTTCTTACATCAACCGCTCACGTTACGCCGGGCAATTGCCATCAGATCGTCCGGCATCCACTTATCGAGGTTTTTATCTTCGGCTTCAGCTATTCGTCTGCCGCGGTTGCGCCATTCTTTTTCTGGGTCGTCTTCGCGGCCGGATTCTTTCGGGTAATTTTCGACTTGTTCGAGACTGATAATGATGCCATGTGCGATCTCTTTCCAATCTTCGTTCTGAATACCGCGAAGCACGATTGGCAGTCCGGCCGTCCAGTCTTCTTCCGGAGCGATGTTATCGTATTCGGGAATCGTCAAAAATGCAGCGGACGGAAATGCGTTGCCGCCAAATTCGCTGACGATCTGCGATTTGACGTCAGTGAAAGTGCCGTTGGGATTCGCCTTCCGGATCTCAAGCGCTCTTCTAAAAAGGTCGGAAACGGTTGGCTGATCGTTCATCGTTGCTGACGTCCAGAGAAATCACAGATTATCACAGATGAACATAGATTTTTAATCTAAGCATATCCCGGATTGATTCGCTTATGGCATGGTGCTTACTACACAACGTAAAAAGCGAGCCAGTGAGGCTCGCCTTTTTTCTTCGTTAACGAAGCTATCAATAACCGGAAATCCGCAAGCTGCCGATCATATTTCGAAACGCACCGTTATATTGTGACGCCTCGACCTGAGGCGCGACGGCTGCGAGGTACAGCATCCCGCCATTGCCATACACGGTCGTATAAATCGTCACGATTTCAGTCTGGTTCGTAATCGGGGAACGACCAACAAGTGAAATCACGTAAGCGTTCCTGCCTGCGAGATTCGTCTGCTGAAAGTTACTTTGCGGACGAAGGTAGCTATTACCCTGTAACAGACTTTGGACGTATTCCTGAGACGAATTATAAAGATTGTTTGAGTTTGTCTGAAGAACTCCGATCATCGCGCCGCGCGTGATGCCCTGATCGCCGTAGGCGCCCTGCGGAGCAAACGTGATCGAGTTGCCGTTGGAAAATTCCTGCCAATTACTCGGAACGTTTAGGCGGATATTATTCGAAGAATAAACACGCGTCTGATACGAAGGAAAAGGTACGCGGCTCGAGTAGCGTCCGCCCGCGGTCGGGTTGGTCGAACCACCGTTATTTCCGTAACCGCCACGCTGAATTTCGGCGTAAGACGGAGCTCGTCCCATCCCCTGCAGCCTCTCCTGGACACGAGAGAACTCTCGGGTGATCTTGATGGGCTGATTTGATACGCCCAGAGCCTGAGCCTCGCGATTTATGTTCTGATATCGATTGCCTGGATCCGGGTGGCTCGACAAAAATTCGGGCCCTCGGCCGCTGGCCTGTTGGGCGATCGTGCGAAATATATTGGCTAGATCGCGCGGGTCGTATCCGGCGTCAGCCATAATGCGGGCACCCAAAATATCGGCCTGCGTTTCATACTCGCGGCTATATTTGGTCTGCCATGCCTGGGCCGCGACGGCGCCGGCCTGTGCTCCAGTCTGTCCGCCGAGAATCGCTCCGCCAAGAATCAGCCCAAGCTGACCCAGCGTGCTGCCGACGCTGTTCTGCCTGGTCGCCTGGGCGGTCGCATGCCGCAGGGCAACGTGGGCAATCTCGTGAGCCATCACGCCGGCCATTTCGCCTTCGTTGCGGGCGGCCTCAATCATTCCGCGATTGACGTACATCGGCCCGCCCGGAAGAGCAAAAGCGTTGATGTCGCGGGCGTTAACTACGTCGAACTGATAGCTGAACTGCGGATGCTGAAATTCGGCCGGGATCGAAGAAACAAGCCTTCGACCGACTTCTTCGACGTAGTTATCCACCAACCCGTCGTTTAATATTGGAAACTGCCGCTCGACCTGACGCGCGGCCTCACGGCCGACCTCGACATCCTTTTGAATATCGTACCTGTTGCGTGGCATGCTGATTCGCGTTTGCGCGATCGCAATCAGCGGCATAAAGGCCAGCGTCCAGGCCATTAGAACTGAAGCAGCGGCTTTTGTATAAAAAAATCGGTTTTTCATAATAAGCTTCCTGAAATTTCCTCAAACATTTCAACGTCGAGCGACGCCCAAACTACCTGTTTAGGCTGATGTTTGATGGCGTTTGCGGGCTGCTCGTTCGCCGAGAGTTGCACCGTTGACTCGATCGCCACCCCCCCGCCAAAAACGTGTTAAATAGATGTTACAGACTTCACCTGAACCGTCCCTCGTTTCGCGTCGCATTCTATATAATTCTATGTTCTGGAATAAGTTCGAAGTACCCGTCGGTCGATTTTCGATCTCTCGGCTGCTATAACCTTAAAATTGCTATTAGAATCAATTATGAAGATTTTATTAATAACTATAGCTGCGTTTGTTACACTCGGAGCCGGCTGCAGCGGCCAGAAGATGGGCCAAGCCGACGGCACGGGCGGATCGGCGGGCGCGACGGTTCGCCTACAAGGGTCAGGGGCGACATTTCCTAAGCCGATTTACGAGAAATGGGCAAGCGAGTTTGGCAAAACAAATTCGAGTGTGGCGATCGATTATCAGGGGAACGGATCAGGCGCCGGCCAAAAGGCAATTTTGGCAAAAACTTCGGACTTCGGTGCTTCGGACGACCCGATGTCAGATGAAGACCTAAAGTCGGCCGGCGCGGAAATTTTACATATTCCGACTGTTCTTGGGGCGGTCGTTATCACGTACAACGTACCCGGATTAGCTGAGCCGCTGAAGCTGTCACCTCAGGTGATCTCGGATATTTATCTCGGCAATATTAAAAAGTGGAACGACGATCGGTTAAAAAAAGACAACCCTGGGCTCGCCCTGCCTGATGCCAACATCCTGCCAATTTATCGAGCCGACTCGAGCGGTACTTCAGCCGTATTCACCGATTTTCTCTCGAAAACCGTGTCGGAATGGAAACAGAAGGTCGGCGTCAACAAGCAGCCGAGCTGGATCACCGGCGTCGGTGTCGGTGCCAAAGGTAACGACGGCGTGATGGGACAGGTAAAGCAGACGCCGAATTCCGTTGGGTATGTGGAGCTCACTTTTGCGAAGGCGAATAATCTGCCGACGGCGATGATCAAAAATAAAACGGGCGAATTCGTCGAGCCCTCGGTACAAGCCGTCTCGGCGGCCGCGGCCGCATCGGTTTCGGCGATGCCTGACGATCTTCGCGTGCAGATCACCGATGCCGACGGAGCGGGAGCTTACCCCATATCGAGTTACACCTACGTCCTCGTCTACAAGGATCAAAGGGACCCGACAAAAGGCAAGGCCTTGGCCGATTTTCTTTGGTGGGCGATTCACGATGGAACCACGTTCACCGAGGCGCTTCACTATGCTGCTTTACCGGTGGAGGTTGTAAAGCGAGTCGAATCGAAGATCGACTCGATGACGGCAGGCGGTAAGGCTTTAAGACAATAAATTTAACCGCCGAGAAGAATGGCACAGACGGGCGACTTTGGCGACAGGATTTTCCGCGCAAGCTTAATAATCGCGGCTTCGACGATTCTGCTCGTCGTCGTGGGGATTCTTGTCATGCTTTTTCAGAATTCGCTGCCGACTATTCGGTCGTTCGGCTTGGATTTCCTGACGGGGAACTCCTGGCGGCCTGCGCAAGGCGAGTTCGGCGCTGTGCCTTTCATATATGGCACCGTCGTTTCGTCCCTTCTCGCGCTAATCTTAGCGGTGCCCATTAGCTTGGGCGTAGCGATTTTTCTCACCGAACAAGCGCCGCGCTCGATTGCACGGCCCATCTCCTTTATCGTCGAACTGCTGGCCGCGATTCCATCCGTCGTTTACGGATTGTGGGGCATCTTTGTGCTCGCACCTGTGATTCGAGAATATATCGGGCCGGTTCTGCAAAATCATCTTGGATTCTTACCGTTTTTCCAGGGTCGGCTGACTGGTATCGGGATGCTGACCGCCGGCATAATTTTAGCGTTGATGATTACGCCGATCATTACGGCTGTGGTTCGCGACGTGCTCGAGGCCGTGCCGGTCCAGCAGCGCGAAGCGGCCCTTGCCCTCGGCGCGACGCAGTGGGAAACGACAGTAATCGTTCTTGGAAATGCTGCTTCGGGCATCGCGGGCGCCATCGTACTCGGTCTGGGCCGCGCGATCGGAGAGACGATGGCCGTTACAATGGTGATTGGAAACTCGCCGCAAATTTCGCCATCTTTGTTCGAGCCGGCAAACACGATTGCTTCGCTTCTGGCGGCCAATTTTGCAGAAGCAACAGATCGATTTTACTTGAGCGCCCTTATCGAAATGGGACTTGTCTTGTTTCTGGTAACCTTTGCCATAAATGCGCTCGCGAAAATTTTGGTTAATCGCGTATCGCGGCGGTACCGCGCAGCGTGAGCGTTTATAATCCGAACGGCAAAAAGTGAAAGTTTATTAATGACGAATGCGCCGGCAGCACATCGCAAGCGGGTGATCATCAACAGCGTTATGACGATGCTGACGGCCGTATGTGCTGTATTTGCAACGGCCATTCTGTTGATCATATTCGGCTATATCGCGGTCAGGGGTGTTTCAAGCATAAGCCTGCAATTTCTGATCGATACGCCGAAACCGGTCGGCGAAGGGGGCGGCATCGGGAACGCCATTCTCGGATCGGCGATTATGACGACAATTGCCTGCCTGATCGGTCTTCCGCTCGGTATTGCGGCGGGCGTTTATTTAGCCGAGTACGGCAGGAATTGGTTTGGAAATATTGTAGGATTTTTGGCTGACACCCTGATCGGTGTGCCGTCGATTATTATAGGCATCTTTATCTACACGCTTGTCGTAGTGCCGATGGGGCGACAGTCGGCGCTCGCTGGTGGTTTGGCGCTCTCGGTCATTATGCTGCCGATTGTCGCTCGGACGACCGAAGAAATGCTCAAGCTGGTGCCGAATTCGATGCGCGAGGCGGCCCTTGCGCTTGGCGCGCCCCAATGGCGGGTTTCCTGGAATATCGTATTGCCAGCGGCCGCGTCGGGGATTGCGACCGGAGCGATGCTGGCGATTGCACGCGTTACCGGCGAGACGGCTCCGCTATTGTTTACGGCACTAAACAGCCGTTTTTATAATGTTTATGTCGACCAGCCTATGTCGTCGCTAACGGTTCAAATTTTCAATTACGCAACCGGCCCGTTTGAGGTAGAGCACGCTATGGCATGGGCGGCGACGTTAATTCTGGTCGGTTTGATACTGGTAATAAATGTGGTGGTCCGGATCTTGACGAGAAAGAGGTTTTAGTTTAACAAAGCTGATCCACAGTTTGTCGTACATTAATGCAAAACAAAATCAGTATATCTGATCTCGATTTTTTCTATGGCGAGGCGCAGGCGTTGTACGACATCTCGCTCGAAATCCCCGAGCGACAGGTTGTTGCGTTCATTGGGCCCTCGGGCTGCGGCAAGTCAACCTTCCTGCGCACGCTGAACCGAATGAACGACACGATTCCAGGTACCAGCGTAAAGGGAAACGTTACTATCGACGGTGAAAATATTTACGCGTCGGGGACGGATGTCGTCGCGTTACGGAGAAAGGTCGGGATGGTTTTTCAGAAATCGAACCCGTTCCCGAAATCGATATTTGAGAATGTTGCCTACGGCATACGAATCAACGGTATTCACGAGAGCAAGTCGGATCTTGAGGCCAGGGTGGGAACAGCCCTGACCGACGCGGCCCTTTGGGACGAAGTTAAAGATCGTCTTTCGGCATCGGCCTTTAGCCTGTCGGGCGGGCAGCAGCAGCGTTTGTGCATCGCCCGAGCTCTTGCCGTGCAGCCCGAAATCGTTTTGATGGACGAACCTGCATCGGCACTCGACCCCATCGCGACGCAAAAAATCGAAGAGCTCGTTGTCGAGCTCAAAAAGAACTACACGATCGTTATCGTAACGCACAACATGCAGCAAGCAGCCCGCGTTTCCGACCGGACGGCATTTTTTATGCTCGGAAAATTGATCGAGTACAACCCGACCCTTACGGTTTTTCAGAATCCCAAAGAAAAGCTGACCGAGGATTACGTAACGGGACGATTCGGTTAAGGAATAGAAAGCTTGTTTGTTGTGCTAAATTTATATTGAACGATGGAACACCGTCTTATTGACCTACAACTCGATGTCCTTAGAGACAAAATTCTGCTGCTCGGCGGCGCGACCGAATCTGCCGTCCAGCGGGCGATGCAGTCG
>JBHENZ010000149.1:0-3750 GCA_046261815.1 Pyrinomonadaceae bacterium
GGTTGTGGGCGAGCTGGATAGGCAGCGGCATCAACTCGTCTGTTTCGTTACATGCGAAACCGAACATAAGGCCCTGGTCCCCAGCTCCGCCTCCGTCAACTCCTTGGGCGATGTCGGGCGATTGCGTACCGACGGCATCGATCACGCTGCACGTGTTGCAATCGTAGCCAAAGCTTGCATCGTCGTACCCGATGTCTGCGATTGTTTCGCGAACGATTTGTTTATAATTAATCGAAGCTTTAGTGGTAATTTCACCAGCGATGACCGCTAAACCCGTGGTGACAAGGGTTTCGCACGCGACACGTCCCATCGGATCCTGCTCGAGGATCGCATCGAGAACTGCGTCTGAGATCTGGTCAGCAATTTTGTCCGGGTGGCCTTCGGTGACCGATTCGGACGTGAATAAATAGGTTCCTTTACTCAACTGATTACTCCTCGTTAAGGTTCCGAGTTCGTTTGATGAAATTCGTGCTAAACAGCAAAACGGTAATAATAACGTTTTGAAAACTCAGTGTCAAAAACCTCGCGCCTTATCTGCGTTCATCCTGAAAACCGTTAACACGAGAGCTTTCGACGAAAACGGAATGGTTAAGTGGTTGCGTATATGAAGGATCAATAACAAGCTGACATATCGCGCGTCTGATAATAGAGATTATGTAATTCACTTGACCGGAATCGCTTGTGCTGTTCGCTTGTGCTGTTATCCATAAGCAAAGTCTTAAGGGTAGTTTCGTTCGATTAGCCAGGCTGCAACTAATCAGATATCGACTCTTTCATTGGCAACCTCGTCACAGGCGTGTTTCAACGCGGCGAACACCGCGTCGCGGTTTGGTTCGTGAGCTTCGTCAAAGAAAACAAGCTCGACGCGAAACGCGTCCGTGACAAACGAAAAAGAGGGTTTTTGAGGTTTCGCAGTGTCGTTTTTGGCGGCCGGATTGTCAGGGCCATTTGGATCCCGCTTCAGGCTTTTACCGTTGCGCGGGATCTTGCCGGTCTCTATTCGGTCGAGAAAATCGATCATCGCCGTTTCATCGAATTGCCGTGCGACTTCGAGCAACATTCCCTTGGCGTTGATCTTTGCGTTTCGGCATCGCTCACGAATCTCCTTCGGCAAACCGGCTATAGACATCAGCTCAGTAACGGTCGAGCGGCTTTTACTAATTTTCTGAGCGATCTGTTCCTGCGTGTAGCCGAATTTCTCTTTGAGCGCGGCGAGTCCATCGGCCTCTTCCCATACGGTTAGGTCCTTTCGCTGCAAATTTTCGATCAGAGCAATTTCGGCTATTCCCTTTTCGTCGAGATTCATTTCGATGCACGGAACCTCTGTTAAGCCCGCCAACTTCGAGGCTCGCCAGCGACGTTCGCCGGCAATTATCATCCATTTTCGGCTGTCGGGGTCCTGTTGCACGAGCAGCGGCTCGAGTACGCCTTTTTCCTTGATCGAGGCCGACAATTCGGTGAGATCGCCGAACTCGCTGCGGGGCTGTTCGGGATTCGGCTCGATCGAATCGATCGGCAGTGTGCGGCCGACGGCGCGACCGGCCGTGGAAAGTTCGTCGACGTAATGCGAGTCATGCCGCATTTTAACGCCCAAGGGCAAACCGCTTTTCGACACGCTTTAGTACCTCCCGCGAAAGATTCTGGTATTCGAGAGCGCCGGACGAGCGCGGCGCGTAAGTGAAAATAGGTTTTTTATGTGCGGGCGATTCTTCGAGCCTCACGCTTCTTGTTATCACCGTTTCAAAAGTCTTATCGCCGAACACGTTTCTAATGTGCGATTCCACGTCTTTGGACAGTGCCGTACGGCGGTCGAACAACGTGACGAGCACGCCCAGCAAACTCAACTCGGGGTTTGGTCTTGAACGCACCTTTTCGATCGTTTCCAGCAAGTCGTCAGTGCCTTCGAGCGCGAAGTATGACGATTGAATCGGCACAAGCACATAATTCGCGGCGACCATCGCATTGACGGTAATCAGGCCGAGCGTCGGCGGAGTGTCGACGATGATCAAATCGTATTTCGATCTAATCGGCTCGATTCGATCTCGCAGGCGAAATGCGGCATCAAAATCGCCGATCAGTTTTGCTTCAAGCTTGGCGAGACTGATTCGGGCCGGAATTAAATCCAGCAATTCAATCCTAGTCTTGTGAATGAATTCCTCGCACGGCCTTTCCGTCTCGGTGAATAACTCGTAGGCGCTGCCGTCGAGCGTTTCGGTATCGAGAAACGACAAGGAGCTGTTGCTTTGCGGGTCGAGATCGATCAGCAAAGTTTTCTTACCTTCCAAGGCACATGCGGCCGAAAGATTGATTGCGGTCGTTGTTTTCCCCACACCGCCTTTCTGATTGGCAACTACGATAATCATTGTTGATGGAATCGGTCGGATGGAGTCACTAAAAATCGAATGTGATTTTAAGCTTTTATTGTCAAAAAATAAACTCTTTAAAATTACTGCCAGGCAGTCAATCGATAACTTCGGGCCATTCTTCGCCTTCGGCTCCAACATCGCTGATCTCAGGATCGCCAACCTGGCCGGACGAAGCCGATAGCTCGATCACGTTTTTTCGAACAAAAATCGGACAATCGAGTCTGAGAGCAACGGCGATGGCGTCTGAAGGTCGCGAGTCCATCGACACGAGCTCGCCGTCGCCATCGCGCATCTCAATCGTCGCGTAAAAGGTATTTTCGTGAAGGTCAGTGACAATAACCCGAGATGCCGTGAGGCCGCATTCTATAATAAGGTTACGAAGCAAATCGTGCGTCATCGGCCGCTGTGGGACGATCTTTTCGATTTCCAGCGCTATGGCGTTTGCTTCGAATGCTCCGACCCAGATCGGCAAAACAGTCTCCGATTCAACGCCCTTAAGTACAACGATGGGCGTGTTTGTATTCGGGTCCATAATCAGTGCCCCGATCTTAACCTCGATCAAGCTGTTCGCGTCGTCTGTCACCCTTTCTTCAGCAAACCTCGCCGTAAAGCGTGTTCGTTTTGACTTCATTTATCTTTACATCAATCAGCTTTCCAAGCAATTGATCCGTCGCGGGAAAGTTGACCAACTTGTGGCAGGTTGAATGACCGGAAAGGTCACTTGTGCTTCGGGCGGAAATTCTTTCGGGCAGCACCTGAACCACTCTTGAAAGATAGCGTTTGAGCCGTTCGTCTTGGCGGCGCCTTTGCACCACTTCGAGCTCTCGGAAACGGCGAGTTTTCTCGGCCGGTGAAACGTCGTCCTGCATTGCGAATGCCGGCGTACCGGGCCTGGGTGAATACTTGAAGATATAGGCAAAATCGAATCCGCAATATTCGACCATCTTGACCGTATCGCGAAAATCGTCTGCGGTTTCACCGGGAAAACCGACGATGATGTCGGTGCTCAGCGCAATGTCCCGAGGCGAAGATCTTAGCTTGTCGATACGGCGGACATAATTTTCGATCGTATGGCCGCGGCGCATCCGTTTTAATATACTGTCGCTACCGGACTGCACGGGCAAATGCACCCAATTGCAAAGATTGTCGTGCTCGTTGATTGCATCGATAATGTCCGGGTGAAAATCGCGTGGAAATGATGTTGTAAATTTGATTCGCTCAATCCCAGTGCCGGCCACGGCGCGAAGCAGTCGAGCGAAAGGCGTCGCGCCGCGAAAATTTTCTAAACCGGATTCAATCTTCGGCCGGTAGCTGTTCACGTTCTGGCCGATAAGGTGAATTTCTTTGACACCCTGTCGTCTCAATTCGAGAACGTGGCGAATAA
>JBHENZ010000150.1:0-6309 GCA_046261815.1 Pyrinomonadaceae bacterium
ACATAAACCAGGTCCGCGAGCTTCGGGAAGAGAACGGCCGATTGCGTGAGGAGCTCGGCCGCAGCAAGGTCGAGATCGACACGGTAAAGGCACGCGTCACGACGCTCGAAAGCGAAAAGCAAGCGAGCCACGAGCAAATTCAGAAACAGGAGCGGCTAAACGCGATTCAGGCGAATCAGGATACGCTAATGCAGTCGCTTCGGCGTTTCGGGGCGGTCTCGAAGAATGAGCGAGGCATTATCGTCACGCTCCCCGAATCGATTTGGTCGGCGCCGCGGGCGGCCTCGCTGCTTGCGGCCGCCGATGCTAAACTTATCGGTATCGCTGAAATTCTCGCCGCCAACCCGGATTACCGCGTTGCCATCGAGGCCCACACCGATGGCCGTGGAACCGCGGACGAATTGCAGAGCTTGACCGATCAGAGGTCGACCACGCTCAGGCAGGCATTTTTGAATCTTGGCGTGCAGGAGACTCGCTTGGAGGCCCGCGGTCTAGGCTCAACCCTCCCAATAGCACCAAACTCAACCGCCGCAAATCGGGCGAAAAATCGACGGGTCACACTCGTTTTAGTTCCCGCTGTATAATTTTTGTACAAATGTACGTGTTTAAAGGCGAGTCGGCCGATTTTCCGGAACTCGGGGAATCGGCTCGTAACGCGGATTAGCTCTCGGATCGTAAATAGCGTGAAAATACATCTTTTCCGTTTCGCGATTCTGTGATAGTTTCTTAAAAACAATCGTTTGTCTTTCGATCGAGACCAGGGAGAACAGTTAATGCCACGATTTCCGCGCGATCGCCGCGTGCTTTTGATGACGACCGCCGCTGCTGCTGTCGCTGCGCTTTTTCTTGTTCTCGGATTCCCAATCCAACTTGCGCAGAAAAAACTCTCGGGAATCCCGAGCGGCCATCTCTACGCGAAGTTTAGCCGCGCCGATGCTCTCTCTTCCGAGATAAGGAAACGATCGGTTGAACTTGCGAGGGTTGAAGTTCGCCGCGACGCGGATCGCGACGCAATCACGAAATTCGGCTCGATAGTACAGGACTTTGGAACATTTCTCGTTGTTGCCAGAGAGAAAAATACCTCTTCGCCGGCCTCGAATCCGGACATTCAGCCGATCGATTCCACAATTAATTTGCCCGGTGCCAAATTCGATCCGATTTTGTCTGAGCCGAAGGGTACGGTGGTTGATCCACGTGCGGGCGTCGAGCCGCCGAAAGGTTATTACATTGTTCAGTTCGGCGGTCTTGCGACGGACGAGTGGCTTAACAGCCTTCGCGATGCCGGAGTCGAAGTTCTGCAATACGTGCCGCACAACGCCTTTTTTGTTTATGGCGACGGCCAGGCGATAGCAAAGGCGGCGGCTCATTCTCGGGTTCGCTGGGTAGGCGAATACCTGAGCGAGCAGAAAGTTCCGCAACTCGTTAAAGAATCTTTTGCTGGGAGAACCGCAAGCGCAAAGACGGCGACCCGGATCGTCGATGTCGCCGTGTTTTCCAGGGCGAATTTAAGAGAAGCGCGTGACCGCCTCACGGACTCGGGCGGTCGGCTGGTCGGTGTCGCAGCGCTGCCGAATAACTTTTTCAACATCGTTCGCATTGAAATTTCTGTCGATAAGTTGAATGAACTTGCTGCCGTTCCCGAGGTGATACGAATCGATCCGTTTTTCGATTCTTCGAAAGACGACGAGAGATCGTCGCAAATCGTCGCCGGCAACTATTCGGGCCCTGAGACAATCGCGGGTCCCAGCTACGATCCGGCTAACCTGTTTGGTGTCGACGGCACCAACGTGACCGTTGCGGTCTCTGATGACGGTGTAGGCATCCCGGGTAACGGCGGATTTTATTTGACGGCGGCAAATACAAGAAACGCCCCCCTTAGGGGTGCGGCCGAGGGAGCCAGTACCGGTCATGGCCATCTCAACGCGACGATTATTGCCGGTTCGATGCCGCATGGCACAACAGATCCGAGAGGCTACGTATACGGTCGCGGCATCGCGCCCGGAGCGAACATCATAAATATTCCCTGGCTGAGATTTGGCTATCCGCGGACCGATCCCGGTTCGGACGCGCGTGCGATCGACGATGCGATGACGACGCCGGGTCCGAACGGTTTTGGGGCGAGCATTTCGAACCACAGCTGGAGCGCGGGCGTCAATCAAAATGCGTACGATTCGTACGCTGCGCTTTACGACGGCCTTGTGCTTGATGGAACCGCCCTCCCGTCGATCGATCCGATGTCTATTATATTCTCCGCGGGTAACTGCGGCCTTGCGCCGAACAATGCTCAGTGTAATCCGAGCAGCAGCGGCGGCGGCAGCCCGCAGACAGGCATCGGACGGCCGAAAGTCGCGAAAAACATTATCACGGTTGGGAACTCGGAAAACCTTCGCACAGAACTTTCTTCCTCGGCGAATAACATTGACGATCTGGCTGGTTCGTCGAGCCGTGGGCCGGCGGCCGATGGCAGAATTAAGCCGGATATTGTCGCGCCGGGAACCGTTATCACGGGGGGTCGAGCGGGAACGGATTGCTCAGGCGTTTCTGCGTGTTTTGAGGCGGATCATTCGTGGAGCAGCGGTACGTCGCACGCCGCGCCGCAGATTGCGGGCGCCGCCGCGCTTTTCACTCAGCATTGGCGTAATCGCAATTTCGACTTGCGCCCAAGTCCGGCGATGATCAAGGCGGCTATCCTCAATTCGGGCCAGGAGATGAATGGGGTTAACACGAGCGGGGCGTCGGTACCTAACGGCGATGAGGGCTGGGGCCGGATAAACATGAAGTTCGTAATCGATGCGAGCGTGCCGACGAAACAAATCGATAACTCGCCGTTGTCGGCTCCGGGCGAGAGTTTTACGCTCAATGGCAGCGTGGCCAACTCCTCGAAGCAGGTTCGCGTTTCGCTCGTATGGTCCGATCCGCCGGCCGCGGGCGACCCGGCACTGGTTAATAATTTGGATTTGACTGTGGTTGTGGGCGACGCAACTTATCGCGGAAACGTTTTTGCCTTAGGGCGTTCGACATCAGGTGGCGCGTCGGACGCGATCAATAATGTTGAGCACGTTTGGCTTCCGGCAGGTCTGGCTGCCGGCACACCGTATTCGATCACAGTTCGCGCATCCGGTATTAACGGAGACGGGATTCGCGGTAACGACGATTCCACCGACCAAAGCTTCGCACTTGTCGCTTATAATTACACCGAAGCGCCGCCGGCGGCATCGTATTCGATGTCAGGGCAAGTTCTCACACCGCAAGGCCGAGGCGTCGCGAATGTGTTTGTGACTTTTGTAGATTCGACCGGCACGCCCCGTTACGCGCTCACTAACCCTCTGGGTTACTACCGTTTCCTTAACGTCGCCAGTGATCAAACATATACAGTGCGCGTGTTATCGAAACGCTACGATTTTCCCACTCAATCGGTTCTTCTGACGAGTAATAATAGCGCCGTAAATTTTGTAGCGGAATAGCCTTCAGAACCGGGAACCGGCTAACGCGGCAGAATATTAATTCGATCGGGGGGCAAGGCGATTATGCACTCGTCGCCGATATTTAATCCGACAAGGCGCAAAACGAGAGCGTCGAGTTTTAACCCGGCTGCATCAAGCCGAGTCACGTCGTCGGCCCGCGAAATCTCGCCTCAATCACATTCGCACGCAGAAGATTATCCGCCGGGAAAGATGCTCCGAAGGAGATCGAAATGTGTTCGGGCCGGATCGCAAGCCATGCCGTTTTGATTCATCGGCCCGACGGCCGATTGCTGTTACGCTTTGCGAAAAGACGGTGTTCGCCGGCGACTGTAATGAATTCGGGGACATCGGCCTTACTCGATGCGCATAAAAGCAAAACATCGTCAAAATCCGCGGTGGCAACGACGAAGGTCACACCATCCTGTCGGACCTTCGTTCGCAAACGCTCGCCGAAAACTTCGTGAGCCGTCGGAATTTGGTGTTCCGAAAACCCCGAGAATCTCGCCTGCAAATATTTTCAATGTCGCGAAGCGCCCATTTATCCGCAATCCGTTTCGAAATGCGATGGACTTTTAGAGACATATCGCCGCCGCGAAAACGCAACAAAAACACGGGATAACGCGTGCAAACCAAAGTATGCTGTTGTCATCCTACGCTCAGCGAGTATAAACTCTAGCACCGATGGAAACCAAGGAACAGGGCGTAGGACGGAAATTACTGCATGCCGGTGGCTGGCAGGTGGCAAAACGCGTCGCAAAAATGATCCCGCTTGGCGGAACGATTATCGCCGTCGGTCTGGTCGGGCACGACATAAGGCGAAAAGGTCTTTTTAAGGGCGTCGTCAATTCTGGCCTAGACGCTATTCCAATTGTTGGCCTTGCGAAAAACGGGATTGAAATTTTCACGGGTGATTTCATCCCGGATAAAGGCAGAACCAATGAAAGAAAGTCGAAATAATTTATATGATGAATCAAACTCGCGTCGCAACAATTGCCGTTTTCCTTGCTGCTTTTCTCTTTGCGGCCGCGGCTGTGCCGGAGTCGGCCTCGGCTCAGACACGCCGAAAGCGAACTGCGGTTCCGGTTGTATCCCCGACGCCGGCGTCGGGCGATCCTGAGATCATCAGCCGCGCGGATGATTTGCCGGCGGACGGGGTGATCACAGTTCCGGTGCCCGCGCCAACGCAAGTTATTCAGCCCGCAGCGTCGGACTCGGCGACGATCGAGCGGTTGCAGGAAAGGATCAAGCTTCTTGAGGGAAATCGGAGAAAAGATCCCGACGAAAAGCAGAAGCGGCTTTCCCTCAATCTCGACATTCTTACCCGTGCTGAACAGCGGGCAGAAACGTTGAGAAAGCAGCTTTTTGAGATGATCGATAAGGAAAACAGTGTTAAGTCGAGGCTGAACGATATCGAAAACGACGTTCGTCCCGAAACTATCGAGCGGAATGTTGCGCTGGTCGGATCTCTGCGGCCGGAAGAGCTTCGCGCCGTCAGGCGTAAAAATCTTGAGGGCGAGCGAACCAATCTTCAAAACCTATTAACCGAAGTTCAGCGGGCGAAAACGAATATTGAATTGAATTTGACAAAAGCCGACGCGCTGGCGGAACGGATGCGGAATAAACTCGAAAAAGAGATCGACGCGGCACTTGCGGACGAATCGGATAAGCCTTAGATCTGAGTGATCGAGCGGCAGAGCAGTTAGAGTTTGTCGAAGCAAGAGACTCCTAAGCGAATAAGTATCCAATTTTCACTCGCCCATAAGGTGATTTTGTCGGTAAATGCGGTTATTATTTACCAACAAAATTACCTTTTTCTCGTTTAAAGCTACAGGAGATCTAACCTTGCGAAGTTTTATACTCGCTTTCGCAATCTTACTTTTTTTCGTTTCCGGGCTGGCTGCTCAGGCTGGCTGGCGAACGCTTAATTCGCAAACAGGCGGCGATCTGGTAACTGTATACTTTACATCGGCTGCGCGTGGTTGGGTCGCCGGTGATCGGGGCTACATTGCGTCCACGGACGACGGCGGACGCAAGTGGAATCGAGTTAACCTCGATATCCAGGATGATATCAACGAAATTTATTTTCGCAACGAGGAAAACGGTTACCTCGTCGCCGGACGCAAGGTTTTTATTACGAACGATTCAGGCGTCACGTGGCGGGAAACAGTTTTGTTTCGCACGGGCGAATTCCGAAATGGTACGCCCGAGTTTTTCAGCATTCGGTTTGCGGACAGACGGCGCGGGCTGGTTGTCGGGTCTGTCCTCAACTCCAAGAACGAAGTTGTCGATTCGCTGGTGATGAAAACCGAAGATGGCGGCGAAACATGGCAGCGTGTCGTCGTTCCTTCGAAAACCGAACTTTTTCATCTGGATTACAGCGGCAGTTCGCTTGGATGGATAGTGGGCGATCAAGGCGTGATCCTTGCTACGACTGATGGCGGCTCGAGCTGGCAGATGCAGCAATCCGGCACAATTAACGTCCTTTACAATGTCGATTTTCGAGATGAGGACGAAGGTTTCGCCGTCGGCGAAAAGGGAATTATCCTTCGCACGGAAAATGGCGGTCGCGACTGGATAAAAGTCACGACACCCTACCCAAACACTTTCCTGAGAATTGATTTTACGGATGACAAAAATGGCTGGATCGTCGGCCACGGGGGCACCGTACTCCGCTCTACCGACAAGGGCCGAAGCTGGATACGTCAAAACACCAACTCCTCAAGCAATCTATACGGGCTCTTCATGACGAGAAGAAACGGCTGGGCCGTCGGCGCCAAAGGCATCGTCCTCTCGTATCTAAGATAATAAAAAAAGTCCAAATTTTCGTATTTTTCTATTAACACTT
>JBHENZ010000151.1:0-4849 GCA_046261815.1 Pyrinomonadaceae bacterium
TTTGCCCTCTAATTGTCTGGAATAGGTTTTTCTGGAGGCACGCGGCAATTTATGAAGTTTCTCACCGAATCAACGCTCGCTCTCGCAACCGCATTTATACTCTTCACGGGCGTTTCCGCAATCGCCCAAAAGCCCACTTCGACACCGCCGCCAGGGTCCGACGGCGAAGAAATCAAGATCGAATCAAGGCTGGTCGTGATACCCGTCTCGGTAACGACGCCGACGGGCGACCCTGTCATTGGGTTGACCAAGCAAGACTTTCGCGTGCTTGAAGAAGGCAGGAATCAACTGATCGAACAGGTGGGTACAGCCGAGAATGTGCCCTTGGAAATCGCTCTTCTTATAGACGTGTCCGGCAGCGTCAACCCGTTATTCGAATTCGAGAAAAATGCCGCCGCTCAATTTCTGCAAAGCGTAATGAAGCCTGAGGACAGGGCGACGATCTTTCTGATCGGCGATCAACCGCAGTCCGGTCAAACCCGAGGCGATGCCGCGCAAACAGCCGACAAACTTCGCACTGTACGATTGTCAGGGAAATTTACGGCCTTTTATGACACGGTGCTTGCAGCGGCCGATTTTCTGAAAAAGAATGCACCCCAGACGAGTCGCCGCGTAGTTGTCGCGTTAACCGACGGCGAGGACAATTGGAGTGCGATGACGCGTAGTGCCGAACTTAACGCCTACCGTGACTTGGACGTAAACAAACTTACGACCGCTTCGCTAAACCGCATGGCGGGAACAAGCGACGCCGCTCACAGAAAGGCGCAAACCGTCGTACTCAAATCGCTGCAGGATGCTGATTCGGTTTTTTACGCGGTCAATCCTGCGGGGGCATCGTTCAAGCTCAACAAGATCAGCCTTCGTGCGCACACAGGTATGAAGACGTTCGCCGATGATACCGGCGGTACGGCCTTTACGCCCAGTTTTCAGCCCGTGGATACGAAAGATGCGCTCCAGAACGCAAGGAACATCAAAAGAAACGAGCGCACGCTCGAGCAAATCTTTAGACAGCTTGCTAACGAGCTCCGTGCTCAGTATCTGATCCAGTATCTTTCGGACGCCGACTTTCCGCAGAATCGCTACGTAAAGCTTGGCGTCGATCTTCAAACTCGGGGCGATAGAAAGGTGCGTGCAAGACAGGGATATTACGTGAAGAATTTACCTAAGCCACCGAGTAGTTAAATAAAGGGGCGAGATAGATCTCGCTCCCTTGTCTACTAATAAACCCCGCGTGTGAACCAATATCTGCGGGGACGACCTTCTTTTCAGAAGCCCGCAAATCGTACTCAAGACTAGAGATCCAAAGTTCGCTTATTTTCCCGGTTAACTTGTGCGTTCGAAGCCGTAGGTCGTAGAAATCAGTTTAAAAAGGGCAGAGCCGAGACTTAAACCGTAATCTTCGTGGAATGTTGCCTGCTATAACCCGTTTGTACACTCGCTTAAAGCTTGGGGCGAAGGCAATTTTCAATCATTTAGCTTTTTATTCAATTCATCCAATTCTGAAGAAAAAGTTAAGCTTCCCGTTTCGAATAGCGTTCGACTTGCGTGATAGTTTTCCAGAACTGCATCCCGTCGCTCGTCCACAAGACAATTGTCGAGCAGGTCCTAAGCTCAATTTCTCTTCGATGGAAAGGCGCTTCATTCTCCACGACTTCGACAAACTGTGTCTTCATATTACGCTCCGAAAATATTTATCACGGCGCGGCACTTCTTCGATATTTATGCGTGATCGGCCTGCGCCGGCCGACGCCGATCGCGTTCTTCGAGATAATAATAGTCGGAGGCAGCTGCTGGCGTTTGAACTCGTTTGCCGGGTGTTCGACTTTGTTCAGTATGCTGTAAACAAGTGTCGCATCGTTACCGGCCGCAATGATCTCGGCGGGTGATGCCTTCTGTTCGAAATACATCTCCAGTATTGGGTCCATCAGCTCATACGGCGGCAAGCTGTCCTCATCGAACTGATTCGGAGCAAGCTCGGCCGAAGGTTTTTTATCGATGATCTTGTTTGGAATTACTTCGCGTGCTGCTTTTTTATTGATCTGCCGAGCGATTTCCCAAACTTCAGTTTTCAGCACGTCGCCCAGTACTGCCAGGCCGCCATTCGTATCGCCGTAAAGCGTGCAATACCCGACGGCGAGCTCCGATTTGTTGCCCGTCGAAAGCAGCAGCCGATTTTCGGCGTTTGAGATCGCCATCAGGATCACGCCGCGCAAGCGCGACTGAATGTTCTCCGCCGCCAGGCTTTCGCCACCTTTTTTCGGCCTATCGAGCTTCAGTTGCGGCAGCATTACCTCGAAGGCTCCCGTGATCGGCTCGATTCGGCTTTCGCACCCAAGATTCCGCACTAACTCTTCCGAGTCCTTCACGCTGCCTTCGGACGAAAACGGTGACGGCATCATCACGCACAAAAGATTTTTAGGTCCAATCGCCTCGCTTCCGAGGGCGGCGACTAACGCGGAATCGATGCCCCCTGATAAACCCAAGACGGCTTTTGAAAAATTATTTTTCCGAGCGTAGTCGCGTATCCCGAGCACAAGCGCTTTATGAATCGATTCGCATTCCGCACCGGTAATTCCGCGCGAATCCGGCTTCCCCACATCAAGCTCAACCGTCTCGACAAACTCTTCAAATGCTGCAGCCTGCAAAATAATGTCGCCTTCCTGATCGGCAACGAGGCTCGCTCCATCGAAAACTATTCCGTCGTTTCCGCCGACAAGGTTGACGAAGACGATCGGTATTTCTTGCGCCTTTGCACGATGCGAAACCATATCGCATCGCAAACGGATTTTTCCTTTATTGTACGGCGAGGCGTTCAGCGAAACGATCAAATCGGCGCCCTGCTCGATCACTTCATCGACCGGATCATAGTCGTAAAGCCGCTCCTTCCAAAATGTCTTGTCGTTCCAAAAATCTTCGCAGACAACCACGCCAAGTTTGCGTCCATTCACCTCAAAAATGCGCCTCGCGTCGTTCGGCTCGAAATATCGAGGGTCGTCAAAAACATCATATTCGGGCAGAAGCGTCTTGTCGGCGAAGCCAAGAAGCTGCCGGTCGTGAATTACAGCCGCACAGTTAAAAAGTCGCCTTCCATCCGCGCCGTCGTTCGGTCGTATCGTACCCACGACGACCGTGATTCCCGCGGTCGCCGGTATAATCTCTTCAAGCGGATCAAGGGCGTGGGCAACGATGTCCGGATCCTGAAACCAGTCCTGCGACGTGTAACCGTGCGTGATTACTTCGGGCAGAACAATAAGATCCGAGCCGTCATTTTGCGCCTTTTTTACCGCTGAGATTATTTTTTGTGTGTTTCCCTTGAGGTCGCCGTTTGTGGAGTTGATCTGACCGATTGTGACTTTCATTAATCGAGATTCAAGCAAGTTGCGGATCGTCTTTGGACGTTTCGGACTTCTTGACCATCGTGAGTCGATTGCCGCGCTCGTTGTATTTTACTTCGTCCATGATGTTGTAGATAAACAGGACGCCGCGGCCGGAGGCTTTGAAAAGGTTTGTGGGATCGAGCGGATCAGGAATGGAATTGACGTCAAATCCCTCGCCTTGGTCTTCAATCGTAAAACGCGCCTCCTGCCTCGAAACATCGGCCGCGATGCGCACAAGTTTTTTCGCATCGAACTTGTTCCCGTGTTTCACGGCGTTTACAAATGCCTCGTCCAACGCGACGAATAGGTTAGATTGTTCCGCCTTTATAACGCCTAGCTTTTCGACGCGCTTCATCAAGTATTCGAGAACCGAGTGCATCACCGAGATCGAACTCGGCAATTCGAACTCTATGTGCTCGTGCAGACTCTGAACGAGGTCCCATTTATCGACAAACTTCGTCTTGTAGTTCAGTGTAGTCTCGACGATTTGCTTCAACGATTCTTCGTCAAATTCGTCGCGATGAAATCTTGTCGCGCATATCTTGAAGGCCTTAATGTGTTCGCCCGCTTTGCCGTCGGGTTCGGCCGGAAGGCAGTTAGTGCCGTTGCCATTAGCCGGCAAATCGGCAACGTGCGGCTTAACGTCTAGGTCCGTTATCACCACGTCAAAATCGTCAATGTTCTCGACGGCCAGGGCCTGCTTGCGATTTATCAAAATCGCCACGCTATAGCCGGCCCTGCCAAACTCTGCTTTTAGTGCACTGGCCAGATCATCGTGGTCGTCAATTATCAAGATATGTCGTTGCATCGATGCCACAAGGGGAAAAACAGATTACGATGAATCCATTGCCACTGTTGCAAATAATAAACCAAATTGCTACTTATTTCCTATCTGCAGCCGATGGAAATCGATAAAATTTACAGGTTCGCACCGCTGTCCGCCTATTCGTTAAAAGACCGTCTTTTGATCCGCATAGCCGATCTCGCCTTCTACGCGCTAATAACAGTTGTAGGACGAACGCTCAAGTACGAAGTCGACGGCTGGGAGTATTTTGAAGAAATCCAGTCCGCGGGCAAACAGCCAATCTACGCGATGTGGCACGATCGGCTTTTCTCAGGGACGTACTTTTTCCGCCATCGCGGCATCGTTGTCCTTAACTCGCAAAGCTTTGACGGCGAATATATTTCGCGATTTATACAGAGGCTCGGTTACGGTTCGGTTCGCGGCTCATCGACGCGCGGCGGAACGGTCGCCCTTGTCAAAATGATTCGTCTGATGCGGGCGGGCCTACCAATGGCCTTTACGCTCGACGGGCCGAAGGGACCGCGATACCTGGTGAAAAACGGTGCCGTCTTGCTCGCTAAAAAAACGGGCAATCCCCTGGTGCCGTTCGTCCTCGAGTGCAAGCGTTTCTGGACGGTCAAAAGCTGGGACAAGATGCAGATTCCGCAACTTTTCTCCCGTGTAAAAT
>JBHENZ010000152.1:0-4660 GCA_046261815.1 Pyrinomonadaceae bacterium
AAATACCGCCATAAAGAAATTAAACCCTCAGCGGTCGTTTGTGCAACATTTCACTAAATAAGCTCGACTGATTAGCTAAATTAATCTTTTTCGATTCACGGGTGAGACCCTTTCGTCTTTTTTTCACTCGTCCTTTTCTTCCTGATCTGTGGTTCTGCCTTATTCTCTGCCTACCTTGTCCGAACAAAGAACGTAACCACGGAAAATAGGAAAAGGATGAAAACAAGAAATGGCCGAAAGGTGACGTGCGCTTACTGCGATTCTCCAGCGAGCAACGCGGCACCGACGGCGGCGGCCGATTCGCCGAGCGCGCCACCCGAAATTTCCGTGTTCGCGAACGAAGGTGCGAAGGAAAGCTCGCGTGCCCGATTGCGGACCGATTCGAGAACGATATCGCCGGCACGCATGATCACGCCGCCCAGCACGACCTTTTCAATATTAAGAAGATTGATTACCGTGGCGACGGCCGTACCGACGTAAGTTCCAGTCCGCTCGAGCATTAGACCGGCAAAATCGTCATCGCGTTCGGCGGCCAAGATTATCGAGGCAATATCGATCGATTCCTCGTCGAGCTTGCTCAACGACGACGTGCTGTCGCGATTAAATCGACTTCGCGTGCGTCTGACTATATTGTCGGCCGAAGCCATTTCTTCGAGCCGCGTGCCGTCGGAATTGACGGCGATATAGCCGAGTTCACCGGCAAACCCCGAGGCTCCCCGCCAAATTTTGCCGTCGAAGATAAAAGCTCCGCCGATGCCGTGGCCGAGCATCGCGTAGAAAAGATTGTTGCTGCCGCGGCCCGCACCGAGAACGTACTCCGCGTACGCAGCCGCGTTGGCATCATTTTCTATTACAGGCGTAATGCCAATTTCGGCGGCGAGCACGGCGGCTACGTCCGTTTCAGTGTGTTCGGGAAAGTTGGACGAATAAGCGACGCGTCCCGTCGTTCGGTCCACCAAACCCGGAATCGCCAAGCCAAAGCGTTCGAAAGCTCCGAATTTCGGCACCAGAGACTTTACGAACTCGACCAGCCGCCGGATCGTCGCCTCGGTTTGATTTAGCTGCTCGGTATGCACCTCGCCAGTAAATTTACCGTCTTCGAGTGAAACGGCTTTCAACCCAAGCATCGACAGCTCGACACCGATCTGCCGCTGCGCTTTCTGCATTTCGGACATATTATTTCGGCTGAAACTAAGGGGATTTTAGACATCGGCTAAGCGGCTGTCAAACAAGTCACTATACAGTCGACAAACCTTTTCGGGAGGCAGAGTTGTTTGACGGATGCCCGCCGGAAAGTTACTCTTTGGAAAGTCTTCACTGAACGGTCCGGGTCCGCCTCTTTATGGATCATCTTTCACAAATCATCGAGCAATACGGCATTTATGCAGTGTATGCTCTGTGCACGGTCGAAGGCGACATTACTTTATTAATTTCCGGCGCAATGGCTCACGCAAATGCCTTTGGGTGGCTCAGCTTCCTGAAGGTGTTTCTCGCGGGAATGCTCGGCGGCATGACGGGCGATTTGGTCGGGTATGGAATCGGGCGCGTCTTTCACGAGAAGGCAAAGGATTATCGGTTTTATCAAATGGCGCAGCCGCGGGTCGAGCGGCTCATCGACAAGTTCGGCATGTTCGCGCTTATAGTTTCGAAATACATTTACGGCCTACGAGCTGCGATGTGCATTTTTTACGGCGTCGGTCGAATGCCGTTCCCGCGCTTTCTCATGCTAGACGCCGCAAGCTGCGGCATTTGGGCACTCCTGCTGGCGGGGATCGGTTACTTTTTTAGCGGAGCGATCAGCTCGATCATTGGTGATTTCAGACAAGTCGGCGTAGCCTTGGCCTTCGTTATCTTGTTTGCGGTAATAATCATTTACACGATCGAGCGGTTTTGGCTTTCCGAGAAGGTCGAGGAAGCCAGCCCTGAGACCATCCATCGCATTGAGGAAAAACTGCACGCCGTCGAAGAAGTCGCTCACGAAAAGCTCCACGATCTTGGCGAAAAGCTGCACCTCACCCGCGAACCGAACCGCGAAGAAACGAAAACCGTTCGCCCCGAAGCCTCGAAAGCGGCAAAGAAATAAGTTAGAATCCAACCACTGCCCACTGTCCACCGACCACTGACAACAGGTTTATGATCATCGAATCGTCCGCTCCGACCCGCGTCGATCTGGCCGGAGGAACAATTGATATTCCGCCTCTTTTTCTTTTTCACGAAGGGGCCGCGACCGTTAATTTTGCGGTCGATCTGATGGCGAAATGCCGGATCGAGACACGCGACGATCATGTGCTCAGCCTCGAATCGATCGACCGCGACGTTCGCTTCGAGGTTTCCCTGGCCGATATCGCCGTCCTGAAAGACGAGCCGCGTTTAGAACTTCTCGCGAAGCTCGTTTATTTCTTCAGGCCGGAAACCGGATTCAACATGATTACGCAATCGCACGCACCCGCCGGGGCTGGCCTCGCCGGATCGTCGACGCTAAACATCGCCTGTATCGGCGCGTTGAATAAATTGGTCGGTGATCGTTACACGGCCGATCGTTTTATCCCGATCGCTGCTGCAGTCGAATGTCAGGTAATCCGCGTTCCAACCGGGTATCAGGATTATTACTCGGCGCAGTACGGCGGCGTGTCCGCGATTCATTTCGGACCGGACGGAATGTACCGAGAAAAGCTCGACGTCGATACGAAAATTCTCGAAGACCGCGTCGCCGTGTGCTATACCGGCGAGCCGCGAAATTCCGGCATTAATAATTGGGAAATCACAAAACGCCACATCGACGGCGACATTGAAATCTTCGGTATTTTCGAAGGTATTCGCGATACGGCCGTCGAGACGAGGAAAGCGATGCTGGATGCCGATTGGGACGGCCTCGGCGAAATTCTCCGCGTTTCCTTTCCGCGTCGTAAACAGCTCTCGCCGCACATCACGACTCCTCAAATGGATCATCTCATCGACACCGCTCTCGCGAACGGAGCTATCGCCGCCAAAGTCTGCGGCGCCGGCGGGGGCGGCTGCATCGCTTTTTACTGCGAGGACGGTCGGAAAGCCGATGTCGAAAAAGCGCTTGCCGCCAAGCCGGGCGCGGAAGTGCTCAAATGGAGCATTCGAAACGAAGGTCTACAGGTCTCAGTATCATGATGCCCGACCGACGACCGCTGCGAGATCCCGCACATGCAGAGGCTGCACATGCCGCAAGCCCGCACTAAGTAAGATCGAAATGACAATGCATTGATTTTGCCCTCTGCAATTATTCCTGTCACAAAATCCTCAGGCGTGGGGTTTACCGCATTAGTAACGCAAGTTTCTGCAATCAACACGACACCTCGGAGGATTTTTCGCAATGAAATCAATAACCATTATCGCTCTCTTCATCAAGGTTGCTCTCGCGGTCACGGTCGCGGTTCTGTCGACCACGATACTTTTTGGACAGGAAATTGCCGAGAAGGCGCGCATGGCCGAAAAGGCAGCTAAGGCTGAGCACAAGATGAAACACAAGGAATTTTGCGCGAACAACAGCTGGTCAAACGGCGATCGAGTCTCGTTTAACGAAGTCCGCGAATTTGCGGTTCCAGCCTCGGGCTTCGTCTCAGTCGACGCTGGGCGCAACGGCGGCGTCGGCATCAAGGGCGAAAATCGTTCGGACATCGCTGTGAAAGCCTGCGTCCAGGCGTGGGGCACATCCGAAGAGGCCGCGCGGTCACTCGCATCTTCGGTCAGAATCCCCAGTAGCACGACCATCAGGGCCGACGGTCCATCTTCTGAAGAAGGCTGGGCGGTTTCGTATCAGGTTCTCGTACCGAGAAACACCGACCTCAAACTCATTGCCAACAACGGCGGAATTTCTATTTCCTCCGTCGAGGGTCGGCTGGATTTTGAAACGAAAAATGGCGGCGTCAACTTGAAAGACGTTGCCGGTGAGGTTCGCGGCCGTACGACGAATGGCGGTGTGAATGTGGCATTGACCGGCAACCGCTGGAAGGGCAGCGGCCTCGATGTGCAAACGACGAACGGCGGCGTTCACCTGACGATGGCCGAAACCTACGCCGCTAACATCGAAACCGGTACTACTAACGGCGGATTCCGCAGCGACATCCCGGCCCTAAACGTCACAACGGAAAATGTTAAGGGCGACGATTACGGCCGACGTCGAAGCACGAATATTGTCACGGCGTTCAACGGCGGCGGAGCACCGATTCGCGTGATCACAACCAATGGCGGCATCAAGATCAGCTCGACGGAAATCAAAACGAATTAATGACGAAAAACAGTACCGCGGCGTCGCGTGTCCGCGAAAGCGAATGGCAATAGCGATAGGTCCAGATGGAGCGAAGCGAAAGCTGCAGAACGCTTCATTAATCATCAATAAGTTGAGCGTGTGGAACACGCGTCACAATCGACAATCCGGTGACGCGTGTTCCACACGCTCGATTCCATTTGCAATTAACTCTACACATTCCGCCTCCGGTTTCATGTGTAGATAATGTTAGTCGCCGCGTGGTCTCGCACGCTTCGGAAAGAACCCGTATCAATTATCGAGCTCTAATCCACCGCCATCTCAATCGCCCGATTCAGCGAGCGGAAAATTCCCAGACCGTCGTTCGATCCGAGTAAGTCCTCGCACGCACGCTCGGGGTGCGGCATCATGCCGAGGACGTTG
>JBHENZ010000153.1:0-6892 GCA_046261815.1 Pyrinomonadaceae bacterium
CGCCCACGATCACATCGCGCCGAAACGGCGTAAAGTGAACAACATCTTCTCTTACAATGTCGGTACGTCGTCGTCGCGCGACAAGATCGCATTCGAGCATCCGGCGATTTTTCCGGAGCGGCTCGTCGAGGACCAGATCAATACCTGGACGAATCCGGGCGACATCGTTTACGACTGTTTTATGGGCAGCGGGACGACCGCTAAAGTTGCACAAATTCTCAATCGAAGGTGGATCGGCTCGGAAATTTCGGCCGAATATATCGATATCGCAACGAGCCGGCTAGAACCGTATCTCGAGATTAGTGCCTTTCCGGCCGCTAAATGACAACCAAAATTGCCTTTTGATCGTCTATTCTGGTCAAAGGCCTTAAAACTTTGACTGCGGCCGCCCGCAAACGGCGCTAACATTTAATATGAAAAACTCGATACTCCTGCTAGGTATAACCTTATTTTGTGCTTCCTTGATCGCCGCCCAGCAGCGGCCGGTCGACAAACCGGCAGCGCCTGCCGCGGCCATGCCTCAGGCTCCGCCCCAATTCCCAGCAAAGTACGAGGGCGGAATGTTCGGTTATAATCAGCGTGAAGAAGGAACGCTCAGATTTGACGACTCGAACGAAAGGCTAGTTTTCATCGGTAAGGATCAGCGGGAAAAATTTCATGTTCCATACAAATCGCTTCTAATGATCTACCCGCAGTCACGCTCGGTCCGCACGACAACGGGCACGGTCGTCAGCCACATACCGCTGCCAGGAGCCGGCCTTGCCGGACTGCTTCGCGAAAAGCGCCGCTACCTCATCATGCATTTCGACGATCCCGACATCGAGACGGCCAAAGGCGTTCTAAGTTTTAAGCTGGGCAATAAGGATCTGCTTAATTCCGTAATCCGAACGCTTGGCGCCAAGGCCAAACTTTCCCGACGCGGCGAGGCGTATTACAGGCCGTCGCCTCCGAAAGGAACTATTTAGTTCAAATCGCCGAATCGGTGCTGAAGAATCGTGCCCACGACGATCGCGGCGGTCTCGGCTCTTAAAATACGACCACCAAACGTAACGATCGAAAATCCTGCATCTCGTGCCCATTCGATTTCCGATTTTTCCCAGCCGCCCTCAGGTCCGATGAGGGCGGTTATATCTTTTGCCCCCGACAGATCGGCGAAAATATCGCCGCCCTTTTCCGCGAACATAATTTTGGACGATCGACTCACGGCGTTTCGAACGAGAGCGGCGAAATCAATTGGCTCGTCGATTCCCATCAACGTCGCTCGTCCCGATTGCTTCGTTGCTTCAAGGGCAATCTTACGCCATCGATCAATGCGTTTAGCGGCGTCGCGCGCCTTGACCTCGGTGCGTGCCGAAAAGGTCGGCGTTAACCCGGCAATTCCCAGCTCGACCGATTTTTGGATCACGAGCTCGAATTTTTCTCCCTTAAGTATGGCGGGCGCAAGCGTAATCGCGGCAGGTGATTCGGGAGAAGCCGGTTCGACGGCACGAATTTTTTGAAGCAGTGCAACTTTTTTTCCGATGGATACGATTAGTGCCTGGAATTCGCCGCCGCGTCCGTCGAAAACGCGAATCTCTTCTCCGGCGCCGAGCCGCAGCACATCGCGAAGGTGCCTTGTCTCGTCTTCGGCCAGGCGTATCTCGTCATCTTTGAACTGCTCTTTCGTGGCGTAGAATCGACGCATCGCTGATCAAATTTTCCCAAACGTCTCGGTAAATTTAGGCGAGGCCCGGCGAAGGTCGAGCCAGTTTTCGAAAAGCTGCGGCGACTGCAGCCAAAGCGTTATCCATTCCGCAGCTTCGCGAAAAATCGCCTTCTCGGCTGCCGTTGTTCGCTTCTTTGCGGCAAATTCGACCGCATTTCGTTTTGCCTCGATTGCCTCGGCGCGTAAAGTTTGCAAGCCTTGCTTATCGCCTGCGGCTTCGTATCCACGCCTCAGATTTTCCATTTTACGCATCGATTTCAAGGCCGAAGGCAGGTCGGACAAATCGACAAGATTCTCTAGTTTCGGATCATGAGCCGTCTCGGACGATCGGCGAAGGTGGAGCTCCATAACTTCGCCATGGCGAAGCTGTGCTCCTTCGTCGGCGAGCAGGCGGGCAATCTTCATCGGCGAGGGAACCGCGGTTTTGCCATAACGCGATTCGACCGCAACTTCCACGCTCTCGATCTCGACCGCACCTACCGATTCGCAGTCGAGCTTTTCCCAAACTTCGATTATCAGGTCGGTCTTATTTCTGGATTCCCACATCAACCTGTGATCGACTCGGTTAAGCGGCCGATTCGATTGATCATCTGCGTTGACGAATGATTTTTCGGATCGCCTACGATCACCACTTTGCCGCCGTGCCTACGAACGATTTCGCGTTCCGGGACTGTGTCAGCAGTGTAATCAGTGCCTTTGGTGTGAAAATCCGGCTTGATTGTGTCGATCAGACGCTCAACCGTCGGATCGTCGAAGATCGTGACGGCGTCGACAAGACGAAAGCTCGCCACGATCTCCGCACGCTCATCCTGCGGCACGAACGGACGGCCCTTGCCCTTGAGATCACAAACTTGCCGGTCCGAATTAATACCAACGATCAAAAATCCGCCAAGCTCCTTGGCACCAGCGAGGTAGCGGACGTGACCGGCGTGCAGTAAATCAAAGCATCCATTGGCGAGAATTATTTTCTCACCCCGGCCGCGGGCCTCGTCGGCAAGGCGGCCTGCGGTCCCCAGATCGACAATCGGTGCGTGATTCGTTTGCATTTCCGAATGTTTATCGCGCCGTTTCCGAAAAACTCAAGGCTGAACTTCTGTCTAACGATTCGCACAGCTCGGCAACTGTGACCGATGCCGTGCCTTTTTTCATAACGACGAGGCCACCCGCGTGATTCGCTATTGCCGCCGCGTCGGCAAAGCTTAACCCGGAGGCCAGTCCAAGGGCGTAAACGGCAATGACGGTGTCGCCCGCACCCGTAACGTCAATTGGTTCAATCGGGCCGACCGCTTCGAGGCGGATCGCTGTTTTGGATCCGACGAATAACTGCATGCCCTTGTTGCCGCAGGTGACGAGAAGAGCCTCGTAATTGAGGCGTTCACAAAGATTCGAGCAATCGGCTGCTGTAAAATTCTTGCCGAGGAATCCTTCGACCTCGTCAAGATTCGGTGTGGCAGTCGTCGCGCCGGTAAATTCGGTCAACCGAAAACGAGAGTCGACAAGCAGCGGTATCTTCCGCTCCCGCGCGAGACTGCGCGCGACCGTAAATAGTTCTTCGTCGACGACGCCATAGTTGTAATCTGAAACGATAATGGCGTCGGCATTCTTCGCCGTGGAAGCGAAATTTTCGATTAACGATTGTCGGGATTCTTCATTGATCTTCACCCCATTTGCGTAATCGATACGGATAACCTGCTGCCGCGCGGCATAGTGCTGGCCGGCGAGCACGCGAACTTTAGTCGTCGTCCGCAGATTATCGTCGACAATAATATTTTCAGTCCGGACGTTTGCCTTGCGAAGAGCATCGACTAGAAGTTTTCCATCCTCGTCATCGCCGATAAGGCCGATAAGAATCGGACGACCGCAAAGCGATGCGACGTTAGCGGCCGCGTTGGCCGCTCCACCGGCGGCGGTATCCGTTCGATCGTGATTTAATATGAAAACTGGGGCCTCGCGGGAAACGCGCGAAATCGTACCGTGCAAAAATTGGTCGGCCACCAGATCGCCGACAATCAGGATTTTCTTCGCGGGAAATGTTTTTCGAACTATTTCGGAGAGGCTCGACATCGGCTATGAAAAAACCGTACTACAATGCGGGGGAATAAACAAAAAAGACCGGGAAACCTCCCGGCCCTTTTGCATAAATCGAAACTACTCGATCAGTGGGTGTCGTACGATCCGACCGGGAAATCGCCGGCCTGACCCCAATGAGTGACGCTTATCGAATCGTTCCTTGACGTGTTCACGTAAAAGCGGCCATCGGAATTTCGCCAAACAGCGATGTCGGTCTTTCCGTCGCCGTCATAATCATTCTGGGTTAGCAGGTCACCGCCCGTGAAACCCCATTGCTTTTGTACAATCTGGCCATCGCTGCTCCGGCGGATCGACCATAGAAGCGGCGTCGTATCGGTCGCTCCTTCGCGAACAACGGCAAGATCTGTTTTGGTGTCACCGTCGTAATCGCCCGGTACGATAAGGTCGTTGCTCAAACCGAATGGGATGGTAGAGATGCCGCCGTCACTGTTCTGCACATAGAATGTTGCAGGGGCCTGGGCGTTGGCCCCCGGCCGCTGCACGCACGCAGTGAATTTGCCGTCGCCGTCAAAATCGCCGGGACAAGTGTAATCGGTGGGCACGCCGAAGTTGAACGAGTAAAAGCTGTTGTCGATGCTTTTAATAATGTACCAGGTAATGAACCCGCCTGAACGACGTGCTACTGCAACGTCGGTACTGCCATCACCGTCATAGTCGCGGGCAACAGGTTCATCGCCGGAGACTCCCCACGTGTTGACCACAAAGGTGTTTGTGCTGCTGTGTATTCTATACCAAACGCCGGTCGGATCCCGCCAAACAGAAATGTCCATCTTCCCATCGCCGTCGTAATCGCCCGGGGTATAGAAATCCTCATTAGGCGAGCCGAAGGGACGAGCTGTTATACCTGATCTCGACAATATGTACCAGGTAAAGTTGCTGGGGCGGAAAATGACGTAATCGGCGTAGTCATCGCCATCCGAATCGAGAGCGTTTCGAAGCTTTTCCTGGGCCAAAACCGGAAATGCCAAAACAAACGCGATGGCGGCCGAAACGACAAGCCTGTAGCTTGCGGTCAAAACATTTTTCATACTGATCCTTATGTTGCAGAGAGCCGCCGGAGTAAAAAAACTTGACGCCTCAAAGTTCGGGAACCTTAAATATACTATCCGAAGTGCACGAATTGCAAGAATTTTAACAAACTTTCTATATTCAGCCGGTCCCAAAATGCTGTTTTTGAAGATTATCGTGATTTTTTGACGCTCCCAGTCGGAAAATAGTTTGAAACCGATTCGAATTTCAAAAATTTCGGCCCCTTCGCTGTGTCACGGTAAGCGTCTTTCCGGCCACGGTTATAACGCCGGTCCGAATCGGGGTGGGGCTGACGGTTACGCGGAAACGAATCGTACCACCACCTGATCTTACTACCCCACCTTCGATAAATATCCAGTTAACGTCATCCTTAACACTAAAGTCGCAGTTTTCGGCCGCGGCGATGTCAATCGAGAAATAACCGCCTTTAGTGCCAACATTTACCGTCTCACGGCTCAATGCGAACGCGCAGGTTGTCGGCGATTGAAGTGCCCGGTGAGCGTTAAGCCGACCGCTCGTTTTAACTAGACCCTTCCAGTTCCCAAGGGCGTCGACCGAGTTTAATATAGTGGCCTTGATGGACGCAGCCGACAGGTCCGAGTGATAGGCCGCCAAAAGGGCCGCTGTGCCCGTAACATGCGGTGTGGACATCGACGTGCCGGTAGAGACGCCGTATGACGAATCGGAGCCGCGCGTTGTGCTCAAAATGCCTGTGCCCGGGGCGGCCAGGTCAACCGATTCGATACCGAAATTCGAAAAGCCCGCCTTTGCATCAGCCGCAGTCGACGCGGCGACCGAAATTACGCTTGGGCTGGTGTAGCTTCCCGGATACTGCGGCTGCGTATCGGTGTTCAGGCCATCGTTCCCGGCCGCAAAAACGTTAACGATTCCCGCGTCGCCCATTGCGTCCAAAGCGTCCTTTGTTGCCTGGTCGTAGCCGCAAGCTTCGTCGCAGCCGCCGTATGCGTTATTGGTCACACGGATGTTGACGCCGCGGTTTTTCATCATCCGGATGTAGTTGTAAGCGTTAACCAGCATCGCCGAGGTCGAGCCCATTCCGGAGGCGTTATAAATCTTGATCGTCATTATCTTAACGTTCCAGGCGACGCCGACGACGCCGAGGCCGTTATTTCCAACGGCCCCGATCGTCCCGGCGGTGTGAGTGCCATGGCCGTGTTCGTCCAACGGATCGGGATCGTTAAAGAAGAAATCGTAACCGTAATAATCGTCGATGAAACCGTTTGAGTCATCATCGATACCATTCCCGGCAGTTTCGCCCGAATTTGTCCACATGTTTGCGGCCAAATCCTGATGCGTGTATCTAGTTCCGGTGTCGATATTGGCGACGACGATCGCAGGACTGCCCGTCGATAAATCCCAGGCTTGGGGGGCGGAAATGTTGAAAAGCCCGTACATATTGGCCTGTGAGAAACTCGTGTCGTTTGGCGTCGCCAGAAGGCGGTAATAAAAATTCGGCTGTACGGCTTCGATGCCGGCTTCGCCAGCGTATCGCCGCAGCGTTTTCTCGACTGAAAGGCCACTCGGAATCTTTATCAGCTGCCAGGCGGAATCGGAAAAACGTTCTTTAACGACGAGGCCTTCTCTCGCAAGCTTAGTTTTTGCTTTGCCCGCCTCAGCGCCAGCCGAAAATTTGACAAGCACTTCATTGGTAACGTAGTTGGCGGAGGTGCCTTGCGAAAAGACCGCGACCGCGCTGTTCAGAACCGACAGAATCGCGAAAAAATACAAGCAGAGCCTCATAAAAAACACCGGGCCCACCGAACACCCGTCGGCACGGGGGAATTTACGAATTATAAATTCCCGGAAAAAGAATTACCAGATATTTCGGGAGCAGAAGAACGAAATATTGTTGATGGGGCGGCTAGTGGGAATTGAACCCACGGCATCCAGAACCACAATCTGGCGTTCTAACCCCTGAACTATAGCCGCCATGTCAATTTCGGATTGCGGGCCTGAGATTCCGGATTTGAAATCCGCAATCGAAATCACAAATCAAAATTGCTTCGCCCCCGGCACGGTTCGAACGTGCGACCTACGGCTTAGAAG
>JBHENZ010000154.1:0-6660 GCA_046261815.1 Pyrinomonadaceae bacterium
CGACGACGTGCAGAAGGTCTATGCGAATTTTGATATCGATGAGAGTGAAATGTAGCTAACCTTCGATCAACTGTCCAAAGCCGATCCTGTGTCCATCCGGCGTTACGACGCTGAACTCACGAATTCCCCACGGCTTGTCTCCGATCGATGACAGGATATTTGCACCGCGACCAATTAACTCTTCGTAAACCTCGTCGACATTTTCAACCAGCACATGCGCGAACCAGGAATGATTACCCGTCGCTTCGGCCGTCATCTCGTCGGCGCATTCACCGAGCATGACTTTGAAATCGCCGAACGATAGAAACTCCCAGCCCGGGGCCGTGAAGTCGCGGTCGAAACCGAGGCAGTCGATGTAATATGCCGCCTCGACCTTCAGGTCTTTCACAGCGAGAACATGGCGCGTGTGCACTACTTTTCGTTCGATGGACATTTTATAGATAGCTCGGTAGCCAGTGCTTTTTGCGCCGCTTGTAGTTCCCGTACCAGTAGACGAAATCGCGCGTGTGATCGAGCCGCATCAGCATCATCACCGGGCGCGCAGGAAGTCGACCGAGTAGATGCGCTCTTTTAGTTTCTCACCGTCCATCTATTTCTGTCGCCACTGAAAGCAGAGGTTGTAATCGTCCGGGTCGCGAACGTATAGCTGTTTCATTCCGTAGGGAGCGATCGTGGGCGGATCGCATTCGACGTCGTTTCTTTTAAGATGTTCATACGCTGCATCGATGTCGGGACAGCCGAAGTAAATGCACGTGTCACGATGAGCTGCGACGCGAGCTGCGTCCGGCGAATCGGGTCGCTCGCCGTCGTCGTAGGCGGTGTTCAGCATGATCGTCGCACCGCCAAGCTCGAGCATCACCCAATCCGATTCGTCACCTTTTCCAGAGTCGTCGGTGACTCGGAAGCCAAGCTTGTCACGATAAAACGCGAGCGATGTAGGCATATCGAAAATCTCTATCAGCGGCGACATCCCGCGAACCTCAATCGCCATCGTTAGAACTCTCCGGCAAGTAATCGCCTATGAATTTGCGCTCCATGCCGTTCCCCCAGCCGCAGCCGTGATCGCTAGTGATCATGGTGCGCGAATTCTCGCCTACGAACTGACCTTCGAATGAAAGCAGGTGCAATATCGAGCCGGGCCGGAGATGCTCGCTTGCCCAGGAGATCGGCGAGTTTCCGTTCGCATCGCGTGCTTGCTTCTCGGCTCCGTGATCGAGCAAATACTGAATCATCGCTTCGTCGCCATACGCCGCGGCGCGATGAAGCGGCGTCTCACCTTTCGTGCGCACGTCACGCATGAATCCGCCGGTTTCTTTTCCGGGAATCGTCCGGGCGTTTACATCCGCTCCGTTTTCGACCAGCAATTTTAAAACGTAAAGAAAATATGGCCGACCGGCCTTACATAGCGCGCTGTGCAGAGGTGTCTCACCGGTGTCGGGCAACGAATAATTTACATCCGCTCCTTGTGCGATCAAAAAGTCCGCTACCTTCCAGTGCCCGAAAAATGACGCATGGCCGAGCTCCTGATTTAAATCGATGCTGCTCAAATCTCCGCCCGCGTCGAGTACGGCTTTGAGCGCTGTCGTGTCGTTATAATAAACAAACCACTGCAGCGGCTTAACGTCGCCCGCCTGCAAAGCCTCTTTCCAATCCGGCAGCGAGAGAAGATCAAAAACAAAATCGGTTCGGCCCCGGCTGATGCGATCGAGTATCGTTTCCTTGTCCATAAAGCGCAAGGCTATCACGTCAAAGTAGACACAGGGCGGTCGCGGCGGCCGGCCTGTGCCCTCATTCGGCGCTTAAATTCTTGGCGAATCTAACTTCCGAGCGTTTTCTAGCTCTCGCCGCCTCGTAGTCTCGATTCTTTGGCGGAGCGTTTGTCACCAGTGAATTCAACATTTCCTGTGCCGCCGACGCAACCCGCGCGACCGCTAATTCAAATGCGGCCTCGTTCGCCTGCGAAGGCGTATTAAAACCGGAAAGCTTCCGCACAAACTGCATCGCCGACGCGTTAACCTCATCAGTTGTCGCCGGAGGGTCGAAATTGTAGAGAGTCTTGATACTTCTGCACATACGGACATTATACGCGGGATTGGTCGATAGCATTAGACGCCCAATCGCGAACCACGCGCGACATTTCGACAAACACGTCCTCGCTGCTTTTTCGCGTGCGTTTGAGAATTTTAAAGCTGTGGTCGGCGGTGTCGAGCAGGTGAAGCTTTGCTCGGGATCCCAATTTCTCGATGGCGGGTTCGAACAGATCGAGCTCACCGAGTGCGTCGCGCGTCCCGCTTAGAAAAAGCATCGGGATCGTGACGCGAGCAAGATGTTCGGCGCGCTTCGTATCCGGTGCGCCGGCCGGGTGGAGCGGGAACGCAAACAGTACTAAACCGACGACGCCTTCGAGCGGTTGTTCGGACGCGGCAGTCGTCGTCATCCGTCCGCTGAACGAATGTCCGCCAGCCAGAAGCGGAAGATCCGGCGCCGCTTCTCTCGCAGCTCTTACCGCCGACCGGATCGTCGCAACGCATATGGGATTCGGATCGCGCCCGCGTTTGTTTTCGGAGTATGGAAAGTTATATCGAAAAGTCGCGATCTTTTGAGAGGCGAGATGCTCGGCGAGCGTCGTCAACAACGGCGTCCGCATATTCGATGACGCACCGTGCCCGAGAACGAGCAGATGCGTAGCGTCATCCGGGAGCGTCAGCAACGCCGACACTTCGCCCTTTGAAGATGTGGCGAGGAATTTGAGAAGCTTGGTTTGATCTTGGAAATTCACTAAACATCCTTAGTAACCGAAATCGATACATCACCGATCGCCAGGATCTCCACATTATAGTCACCGCCGAGCAGAACGTAGTGTTTGACCTCGCCGCCCTCGACTGCTTCGGCATGCTCACCATTAAACTCACTTAGCCAAGGCGACTCGCGCCACATATACGAACAAAGATTTGTCTTTATCCCGATTAATGTGAAAGCGCGAGTTGTCATCGTAGGACTCATCATTAACCTTAAGACCAAGAACGTGGTCAAACTTCACCTGAAACTGCTGATTATCCCGAACGAATACGATCACATTCTTTAGAGACAGCTCGGTATTCACCCAAACACTGGGCCAGGATGCGGAAGCAAAAGGCGTTTCCCAAGCTTCTAATCTACTCACGATCCTGATTAAATCTTTTCTTCAGTCCCTGCCACACCCCGCTGTACTCATGCTGTAGCTCGGCAGATTCCATCGCGTATTTCGTCGGACGGATTATGTATCGCGACTCGAACATGAACGCGAGCGTGCCGGAGAGCTTCTGTGGCTGCAATGAAGCATTCGAGGCTTTCTCAAACGCGTCGAGATCCGGGCCGTGCGCCGACATCTGGTTGTGCAGCGATCCGCCGCCGGGGACAAACCCTTCTTCCTTAGCGTCGTACTGGCCGTAGATCAGGCCCATGTACTCGCTCATCGTATTGCGGTGATACCACGGCGGCCGAAATGTATCTTCGGTAACGAGCCATCGGTCGGGGAAGATGACGAAATCGCAGTTCGCCGTACCGTGCAGGTCACTGGGCGAGGTCAGCACGGTGAAGATCGACGGATCGGGATGGTCGAACGAGACCGAGCCGATCGTGTTGAACCGCTGCAGATCGTATTTGTACGGCGCGTAATTTCCATGCCACGCGACGACATCCAGCGGCGAGTGATCCGCTTTACAACTCCAAAGATTACCGCCGAACTTCGCGACGATCTCCGACGACTCGTCTTTGTCTTCGTACCACGCGACCGGAGTTTCGAAATCACGCGCGTTCGCTAGTCCGTTCGCACCGATCGGTCCCAGATCGGGAAGGCGAAACTGCTGACCATAGTTCTCACAGATGTATCCGCGCGCGGGTGTTTTTCCAGGCTCACCTCCTGTTTTAGGAGGAGCTTCGGCTGACGGGCTGGTTCTTAACACGGCGCCGATCTCGACCCTAAACTTCAATCCGCGCGGTATACAACAAACATCGCCCGCCTGAATAACAATCACCCCAAGCTCCGTATAGATCGTTAGCCCGCCCATCTCCGGCACGATCAGCATCTCGCCATCGGCGTTATAAAAATAACGGTCGGCCATCGATGCGTTGCACGAATAAATATGCACCGCCATGCCCGACTGGGCAAATGAATCGCCGTTGCCCGCGATCGTCGTGATCCCGTCGACGAAATCGCATCGCGACGTGGGAATCGGCAGCGGATCCCACCGAAGCTGGTTAGGCGTAGTGACGATTTCGTCAAACGGCGTTGATTTAAAAAGGGAAGCGGAAGCCTGACCGTCAGCGAGGGCTCGGCTGTAACGCTCAAACGGCTTATGCAAAACGCTCGGCCTGATCCGATACGTCCAGGTGCGTTTGTTCAATACACGCGGCGCGGTAAACGCGGTGCCCGAAAACTGTTCGGCATAAAGCCCCAGCGGTACCTTCTGCGGGGAATTCCGTCCAATCGGCAGCGCGCCTTCAACCGCCTCGGTCGCAAACTCATTTCCGAAACCGGATAGATAAGTGAAATTCATTTCGATGCAGGACGTACAAACCTACCTCAGTCTTCGATGTTCCCGTTTCTCGGCTTCGGTCAACCTTAGAAATCTCGCCGCGTTGTTGTAAAAAATATCACGCTTCTGCTTAGGTGTAAGAAACGGAGCGCTTTCGATCGCCTTGACGGCAGCTGGGATCAAATCCGGCCACACCATCTGGTCTGATCCGAACATCACCCGCTCGCCATAACCGGCCTCAACGATAGTTCTCAGATACCGGTAGAATGCCGGGCGGGGCTCGACATTTGCCAGCATACTGACTTCGACGTACACGTGTGGATGAGTAAACAAGAGGGCCAGCAGATCATCTAGCATCGGATACCCGGCGTGCATGATGTAAACGCGAAGTTTCGGATGTCGGACCAAGACGTTTTCAAGTGTCAACGCGCTTTGCAAACCAGCTCGATAACGTGGGTTCCCGAGATACGGCTCACCCGGCCCACCCGGGCCAAGATGAATGGCGACGGGAATGTCAAGTTCCTCGGCCAGCTGCCAATAGGGCGCCATTCGCTCGTCGTCGGGGGAGATTCCGCCGTATTGATTCGTAATTTCACCAAAGACCTTCAGCTTCCCAGCCGAATGGAGCGCTCGTATTTCTTCGGGAGAAATGGGTGTAAACGGCTTTCCTTTTTCTGCAGAGCTAGCCGTCCCGGTCGCTTTGTCCAACCGGAAATCGAGGCCCGGAATGAAACGTCCCGGTGCGGCGTTGACCCACTTCTCAACGAGCTTTGGGTCATAGCCGCCGAGCATTCCGATCATCCGGTACTTCTTCATTTGGGCGACGACGCTATCGAAAAGTTTTTCGTCAGTCTGCGGCGACCAGAGAAGGGTGCAAGCCGCAGGGCCGGGCTGTGACGATAGCGACTCGGCGAAAGACTTTGTTTGGTCCCAGATCGGCATTCGTGTGACGTTGGCACACATGGGTTGCGGCGGCGGACCGTAATGCTCGGCGGTGCGGGCATGCATATGCATATCTATTATCGGCAGCCTCTGACCTAACACACCATAACCAGACAGCACAATCACAGCCATCACATGGATCGGAGCACGAAAGAGAATTCTCATAAAAATTGCGGCTATCAAAACTTCGAACTCCGATTTATAACACGCATCCTGCAAATGTCGAGGCCCGGCCCGAAGCCATTCGGTGTGTGCTCCGTCAGGCGAAAGCCGAACTTCTCGTAGAACCCTTGAGTACGTTGAGACGTGCTGATCACAAGCGGCAACGTGCCAAATTTTTCTCGAGCGGCGTCGATCCGAAACTGCGTCAATCTTTTTCCGAGCCCCGTTCCCAGGTGATCGCTGCGAACCATTCCCCAGCATAGCGAGACGGTTTCATCCTCATTCAGAGCAATGCCGCCCACCCCGACGATCTCGTCGTCGAGCTCCATGACGAAATAATCTTCGGCGCGAACATCCGTCAAAAACTCGCGAAGGCCGGCTTCTTCTTCAGGTACAAAATATTTTGGAATATTAGAGCGGAAAACGGCAACGACCGACTCTGTATCATCTGGCGTAAACGGGCGGATATTCATCTTGAAGCTTTACTTTTAACAGCGGTGTGATGTCAAAATGATGATCGTCTTCTCATGTCCGGAGCGATTCGTAAAGCTTGATTGCCGAGTCGTCGTCGTTAAACGCCTAAACGCAGATAAGATACGCCCAGAGTTCACTAGCGATCACCCGGAGCTTGTTGATCAACCCAGGGGCGATTCCCTGCCGGCGACTCTTCAAGAACCGCGAGGTCGTAAATGTAGCTCACTGCCGGCTGAATACGGCTCCGTGCGGTATGCCCCGACCATTTTTCCCGTGCGGCCAAGATTCTCGGTCAAAACTGAAGCCCGGGTTGGCGGAAGTTTTCTCTTTGAAAGATTGGTCGAGACTTAACTTTCCCGACCTCGGATCGACCTTTGCAATCAACAGCCGACTCTCAAGCGTACCGCCGCCTCCGCTGATCACGATCCGGCTACCGTTTGGTTCAAGGGCGATCCAGTGTGGCTTATCGAGTTCGCCAAAGACCAGCCTACTAACCTCAACCGGCCGGGAAGGATCGGAAATGTCGAGGCTTACGATTGCACGCGAAGTAGGGACGGTATGTACC
>JBHENZ010000155.1:0-6786 GCA_046261815.1 Pyrinomonadaceae bacterium
TTTTGCCTGTGAGGTCATCTACAATCTGCTGCCGGATTTTAAGGAATTTCATTGGATTTGGATCACGCCGGGGTCGATCGTGGCGATCATTCTGTGGTTAGTGCTGACAAACGGCTTTCGTATCTATTTGGGATATTTCAACACCTACAACAAAGCATACGGCTCGCTTGGAGCGGTGATAATCATGATGTTGTGGTTGTATTTGACGGCTTCTGCCCTTATGATCGGGGGCGCGATAAATGCGGTTTTGCACGAGCTTAGGACAAAGGGCTCAAAACCGCCGGAACATGCCTAAATGGGAACGCGGACACTCTTGTCCGCATCGCCGCTCGCGGCGAAAAATTTGTATATGCTTTGCACTCATTGCGGACTGGAGCGTCCGCGTTCCTTAATATGGCTGAAAAATTTTTAATGCCGAAGCTTTCGCCCACGATGGAAGAGGGGCAGATTGCCCGCTGGGTCAAGAACGAGGGTGACGCCTACGAGGCGAATGAGACGCTTGCGGAAGTTGACACCGACAAGGCGACGATGGAGATGACGGCGCTGACCGGCGGTACATTGCTCAAAATTTTGAAGCAAGCGGGCGAATCAGCCGCGCTAGGCGAACCGATCGCGATCACGGGAAAGTCCGGCGAGGATGTTTCGGCCCTGCTGAAAGAAATCGGTACGAACGGCAACGCGGCGAAGTCAGAATCACCCGTGCCAGCAGGTAGTACCACCATGTCCGAACCGCCCGCTCTAGCGGGTGGCGCCGGGCCCGCGAAAGCCGAATCGCAGCCGGCTCCGTTAACAACCGTCGAAAAGCCCGAAGAGCTTCAACTCGAAAAAACCTCTGCCGAACCGTTGCGTCCCGGCGGAAACGCGCGAGTGGAGCCGGCTGGGATAGTGGGACAGCGGGACAACGGCCGGATCCTTATCTCCCCGATCGCTGCCCGTATGGCGGCCGACGGCGGAATCGACCTAAAGTCTCTCACCGGCTCAGGTCCTGGCGGCCGAATCATTAAACGCGATATCGAGACGGCGCTCGAAGGGTTCAAAGTCCAAAGTCCAAGGTCCCAGCTCCCAAAAGTGTTTACGCCGTCGACACAGGTCGACCCTTCTGCGTTTCGCGACAAGCCGACTTCGCGGATGCGGCAGGTAATTGCAAGCCGTCTCTCCGAATCGATCGGTCCGGTCCCGACGTTTTATCTGACGATCGAAATCGAAATGGACAACGCGCTCGCGTTTCGCAAACAAATTAACGCTAACCTTAATGACGAAGAAAAGATCAGCGTGAACGACATCATCGTTAAAGTCACGGCGACGTCGCTGATGCGGCATCCATTCGTCAACGCTTCCTATCAGGACAAAAATATCCGCTTTTACGAGCAGGCCGACGTTGGCGTCGCGGTGGCGATCGACGAAGGCCTAATCACGCCCATTGTACGCGGTGCAAACCTGAAAGGCATCGGCCAGATATCCGCGGAAGTTCGAGACCTTGCCGCAAAAGCGCGAGGTAAAAAGCTGCAGCCAGAAGAGTACACCGGAGCGACGTTTTCGGTCAGCAATCTCGGAATGATGGGCATCAAGGAATTCACCGCGATTATCAATCCGCCAGAATCGGGAATCATCGCCGTCGGTGGTTCCAATCCGACGCCGGTTGTTCGAGATGGCGAAGTGGTTATTCGCGACCTGATGACCGTCACGATGTCGTGCGACCATCGCGTCGTCGACGGTGCAACCGGTGCAAAATTCTTGCAAACCTTCAAGCAAATGCTGGAGAGTCCGGCAGTGATGCTTTTGTAGCGGATTATTTGAGCCTTCTTAGCGTCGCCACGAGCCGCTCCGCCTTTTTCTTGTCGGCCTCTGCCCGAGCTAAATCGCCGCGACGGCTGTAAGCAGCGCTTCGCAGCCGATAACCTCGGTCATCACCCGGTTCGCGTTCGATGAATTCCGTGAGATCTAGTATCGCGTTTTGATCGTCGCCGCTTTTTGCTCGCGCGGTTCCTCGGCCGAGGTAGGCCATATTAAAGTCCGGGTCGATTTCGATCGCCTTTGTAAAATCCAGTACGGCGTTCGTGAAATCTCCTGCGCGTGAATGCGCGAGGGCCCGATTATAGTGGCCGGTCGCATAGCCCGGAGCCAGAACGATCGATGTCGAGTAGTTCGCAATCGCGTCACGATAGTTGCCCTGCTCCTGCTGCACGTTTCCCAATCCCGCGTACGCGTAGGCGAGCTTTGGTTCGAGCCGCACGACCGTTTCGAAATCCTTCACGGCTTTAGGGTAATCCTTCAACCTCGTATATAACACCGCGCGATTATAAAAGGCCTGAACAAAGTTCTTGTCGAGCTCGACCGCCTTATTGAAGTCCGCAACGGCGGCCGCGGTGTCGCCTTTAATGAAGTATGCCGAGCCGCGATTGTTAAACGCCTCGGCAAACGAGGCATATGTTTCGATCGCCTTCGAGTAATACGCAACGCGACAGGCAAAGTCCCTTGGCCGGCAGCGGTTCCCGTTGTCGAAATACTCGATCGCCCTGCTCTCCTGATCCGCCGTCGGCAACGCCCGGCCGACTTTCAAAACAGTCTGGGCAACGCCCGGCAAAGCCGTAAAAAAACACACAAGCGTTAAAAAAAGAATCGATCTCATCTTCGGTAATGCCTTGGCGAGATTTATGAGGGTTGATTGTGTGAGGAGGGAGGTAAATGAATGTTAATCGATACGAAGAAAAATTAAAAGAAAAATCTTCGTGCATGAGGTTTGTTAAAGCCGTCACCGTTCGGTTAGCGTATCCTGATGGACGAAGAACGCGAATTGTCGGCTCGTTCGACCTCACCATATGCGGCACTGCTCGGGGTTCAGGTTTTATTCGGCTCGCTCCCCGTTATTGCGAAGATAGTGCTCGCTGTGATGCCGAGCATAGGTTTAGTCGGATTCCGGGTGGGAATCACGGCAGTCGCTCTTTTCATTTTTCAACGCGGTCGCGGCAGCCTTAAGTTGAAGCACACCGGCGATTATCGTCGGCTCGCAACCTTGAGCCTCTTCGGCGTGGTTTTTAATCAACTCCTTTTCGTCGGCGGACTTTCATACACCAGGGCCGCAAATACCTCTCTGCTCGCCGTTACTATTCCGATTTTTACGATGTTGGTGGGCGCGGTCATTGGCACCGAACGGTTACAGCTACTAAAGGTCGTTGGCGTGATACTCGCCGCTGCAGGCGTGCTTTTCCTGATCGACCCGCGAAACGCTTCGTTCGAGTCCGACACGACGATTGGCGATCTGATGATCGTTGTTAACTCGCTCTCGTACGGCATCTATGTCGCAACATCGAAAGACTTGATCACGCGTAATGGCGCGATTCGTTCAATGGCGTGGATTTTTATTTTCGCAAGCGTGATCTGCGTGCCGCTTGGGCTTGCCGCTCTCAATAAGATCGATGTCTGGACAATCGACGCGAAAATTTGGGCGCTCGTTTTTTACATTTCGATAGTCGCGACCGCCGGCCCATATCTGCTGAACGCGTGGGCGCTGGCACGCGTCAGCCCGACTACGGTTGCCATTTTTGTCTACCTGCAGCCGTTGATCGGCTTCTGCCTTGCAGTTTTATTTTTGGGCGAGATACTCACGGAAAACTTTGCCTTTGCAGCTATCTTAATCTTTGCAGGTGTATTTCTGACCGTGCGGCGGAATGACCGCGTACCGCAAATCACAGACACGTGAAACAAATTGACCTCCAAACCGTAATAAGCGTTTTCTCAGTTCTGTGTATATGGCGACACATATAAATCAAATCGAGAGCGAAGGCCTCACGCTGCTGCGGGTTACAGGCGAGATGAGGCTCGATGACGCCAAATTACTCGAAAAGATTGCTGGCGATATCGCGACCGATTCCGGCAAGAAAATTTCAATCGATCTCGCCGATCTGAGTTTTCTCGACAGCGATTCTGCTCCCGTGCTTCGCCGTCTCGCCAGCCAACCCGGTACGGATATTGTCGGCGTCGAGATATTTCTACAGTCCGCTGTAGACGAAGTCGAGAAACGCGAATCCGCTCCGTGATTTTCGCGATCCTTTATTTCTTTATTCTTTCTTGTCATCTTTTCTGTGCGCCTGACATTTGCCACGAAACACGCTAAATTCGACTCGATGAAAACACGAGAAATCGCCGATTTTCTCAACGGCGACCTTGCCGGAAACGCCGAGGTTGAGATCAAACGAGTGGCGGAGGTCGGTCGGGCCGGCGAAAATGAGATCGCCTTTCTCGAAGATCCGGCAAAATACCGAGGAACGAGTGCCGCCGCATTACTCGCGCCGGCGAGCTTTATCGGGCCTGTCGAGTCAGCCGTAATCCACGTCGATAATCCCAAGCTTGCATTTGCACTCCTTGCCCAAGAACTCTACCCAGCAAAGCGCCGGGAGGCTTTTTTACACCCGACAGCTGTCGTTTACGACACCGCAACGATCGGCGAAAATTGCTTTATCGGCGCGTTCGTGTGCGTCGGCGACGAGTCATCTGTCGGCGATAGCACGCAGCTTCGTGCCGGCGCGAAAATCGGCGACGGCGTGCGCATCGGCCGCCGCTGTGTGATTCATCCCAACGTATTCGTCGAAGACGGATGCACAATTGGCGACGAGGTGATTCTTCATTCCGGCGTCGTTATCGGGGCCGACGGTTTCGGTTACGTCCGCGACAAAGATCGCTACGTAAAATTCCCTCAAATCGACACCGTACTGATCGAAAACGAGGTCGAGATTGGTGCGAATTCCTGCGTCGATCGCGGTGCGCTCGGCGAAACGCGCATCGGCGCCGGTACAAAGATCGATAACCTCGTCCAGGTCGGCCACAACGTGCAGATTGGAAAACGCTGCATAATCGCCGCTCAAACGGGCATTTCCGGCAGCACCATAATAGAAGATGATTGCGTAATAGGCGGACAGGTTGGGTTCGGCGATCACGCGCGTGTTCAGAGTGGTGCCATCATCGGTTCCCAGGCCGGCGTGCTGCCGGGTAAGATCGTTCGGCCCGGCGTCTGGTGGGGCACCCCCGTAATGCCGCTCGACGAATACAAGCGGCACAACGCGCATTTGAAAAGCATTAAGCGTATGAAGAATGAGATCTCGGATCTCAAACGTCGTCTCGATGAGATCAAAAAATAAGTTTTTTGTTACAAAGCGGCGGCTTACCGAAAGTGATGTGCCGCAAAGGCTTCGCATTTCGAATTCGATATGGCTCAAAAACCACCGTCTTCCAGAAATACTGCCGCCTCTCCGCTGCCTGGCTGATAACTACTCAGCTTCAAGGGAATTTTTTCCGACGTTTTCCGCCGGGGTGAGCGAATTTCAATTCGCTTTTCAGCCTCGTCAAGGTACGACTCGGTTGGAACAATTTTCGTTTCAACCGGACCGGTGTCGTCGGCCCGTGGAACATCTGTCATGGATTGCGTTTGAAATTCCGGCAAGTGATTCGCGGCTATCAGATACGGATCACGCGGCTCGTGTACGAGGCACTTGATATTCGTCACCGTCGAGGCCCGCATCAAAACTTTTTCCGACATCGGGCAATGGCTATCCGCCAGCATGCCGGTCGTCGGATCGACGACTGCCGCGGTCATCCCCTGAGGCGTGAAAAAATTTTCGCCGCCGTTTGCAAAGGCCGAGTATGCCACGGCTAGCTCAAGCGGCGTCGTGTCCATTGTGCCTAAGGCCATTGAAGGGTATTCGTTCACCCGAGTAAATCCAAATCGCCTCGCCTTCGCTGCAACGCGTTCGACTCCTGCGTTCAACGCGGTCTGGACCGCCGCGACGTTTGACGATTTCGCCAGCGCGGTCTTCAACGTGATATTCATCATCGCGTAGGAGCTGCCGTAATTTTCCGGGCTGTACGGCTTCGCGCCGATCGTCATAAACTCGGTCGGTTTGTCGGCAACCGTGCTGACCGGACTGTAGCCCGATTCGAGTGCAGTCGCGTACACAAAAGGCTTAAAGGTAGAACCCGGCTGGCGGTAGGCTGCGGTCGCTCGATTAAATTGCGACTCGGCGTAATCGCGTCCGCCCACCATCGCAAGCACGTGCCCCGTTTTCGGGTCCATTGCGACAAGGGCGGACTGCATCCGCTTGCCGTTTTTTCTATCGGCCGCGTTTAGGCGCGCGTAATGTTTCGCAATTGCCGTTTCGGCCATGTGCTGAAGCTGCGTGTCGATCGTCGTATAAGCTCGGAAATTAAAATTGGTATTTCTGTAATCGCGTTTGAATTTCGTGTCGATGTCTTGCACGGCCGCGTCGACAAAATAAGGAGCCACGGGCGGAGCCTCTACTTTCGGCGGAATCAGACGCGGCGCGCTCGCTGCGGCAGTTTCAATCTCGACCGCGTTCGCAAATCCGCCTTCCTGCATTTTTGCGAGAACAAATTCGCGTCGCGTTCCGCTTTTGCCGATTTCACGATGCGGCGCATAGAGTTTCGGATTCTTGATCATCGCCGCGATCGCCGCCGATTCCGACAGCGAAAGCTCGTTTAGTTCTTTTCCAAAATAAGCGTCTGCGGCCTCTGAAACACCGTGCACGCCGCTCGACCCGTACTGGCCGAGATAGATTTCATTGCAGTACAAAGCAAAGATCTGCTCTTTCGAACTCTGCCGCTCAAGCGCAAGCGCAAGAAAGGCCTCAGAGAATTTTCGGCTGAAGGAACGCTCGGGCGACAAAAAAGTATTTTTTACCAGCTGCTGAGTGATCGTCGATCCGCCCTGTTTGATTTCGTTTTCCGCCAAATTGCGAAAAAACGCTCGAACGATTCCGCGCGGGTCAAGACCAT
>JBHENZ010000156.1:0-4136 GCA_046261815.1 Pyrinomonadaceae bacterium
CAGCACCCAAAAGAAAAAATAAAACGGCTGCGGATGAAGATATTTGTTGGAAGTGTAGCGAGTAAAATGATGCTGAACGAAAAACTCATCAATAAATTCCCCACCGTGCCGTACATACATCGGCAAATACCACAGGAGCGAAACCGCAACAGCCAACGTCGTGCCCCAAATTAGACTACCGCCAAACCTGCCTGTCGGTACGCGCCGCACGATCAAAAAATACAATGCGACGATCGCAAAAGGAAACACGATTCCGATCAAACCTTTCGCGAGCAGCGAAACACCGATGAAAAAATAAAAAAAGAACAGCGGCAGAAGTACTCGCTGGCGTTCACCGCGCCGCGATCGTGCGTCATAAACAAAAAACGCAACCAAGCTGGCCGTCATCGTGAATGTAAGAACGATATCGAAGCTCGCCCCGCGGGCAAAAACGATGAGTCCCAGCGTGGACGCCGAGATCAAAAGAACGTAGTTTGAAAAACCGACATCCCCGCGTCTTAGCTTTTCTGCGGAAACAGTTTTACCGAGTCTCCACAGGCTTGCGATAGTTCCCAATCCGCAGACTGCCGAGCCGAATCTTGCTGCAAATTCCGACACGCCAAACACGTGATACGATACTATCTGCAGCCAGTACAGCAGCGGCGGCTTTTCGAACCAGTTGTAGCCGCCAAGCGTCGGGGTCACCCAATCGCCGCGCTCGAACATTTCACGCGCAACCTGTGCATACCGTGGCTCATCCGGCCCGACCAGCGGAATCGTTAAACCGAAAAAGTAGATAAAAATCACCAGCGCCGCGAAAAACATCCAGAAAGCGCCGAAATGCGGATTGAGTATTGCGGACTGCGGATTGGCCATTTGGGCGGTGTTGTCTGAAAATGTAAAGTATTGCCGATTCGTTTGCCTCGATCAAGATTGTCAAATGAAAGAAGTCCGCAATCCGCAATCCGCAATCCGCATTCCCCGAACTGCCGCAATCGGCGTTGGAAGCCTTGGCCGTCACCACGCCCGCAATTACGCCGAGCTTGCCCGCCAAAACCGTGTCGAGTTTGTCGGCGTTTGTGACAGCAGCCGCGAAACTGCCGAACAAATTGCCGCCGAAAACGGTGCAGGGCATTTTACCGATTGGCGAGAGTTGATTGATAAGGTCGATATAGTTTCCATCGCCACACCGACGGAAACACATTTCGAGATCGCATGTGCTTTTCTTGAAAAGAATATTCATGTGCTGGTCGAAAAACCGATCGCGCTCACGCTCGCAGAGGCCGATCGGATGATCGCTGCAGCAAAAAATAGCAAGGCAAAATTAATGGTCGGCCAGCTCGAACGTTTCAATCCTGCCATGGTTGCACTTCGCCCGCACGTGACCAGGCCGCTGTATTTCGAGATTCATCGTGTCTCCCCTTTTCCGAACCGATCGCTTGATGTCGACGTTGTGCTCGATGTGATGATTCACGACCTCGATGCCGTGCAATGGCTTGTAGGCGAAGATGTAAAAGTCGCGGCCATTCACGCGGTCGGGATCCCGGTAATTTCCGATAAGGTCGATGCCGCTAACGCACGCATCGAATTCGAAAACGGGGCGGTCGCAAATATCACAGCATCGCGTATCGGCACCGAAAAAATTCGCAAGACGCGCTTTTATCAAACAAATGCGTATGTCGTTTTGGATTACGCGACAAAGTTCGCATCTCTGACATCGCTAAACCCCGACGCCGGGCATCCGCTGCTCGGGATCTCGATCAATCGTCTCGAGATTAATGACGTCGAACCTTTGCGTGCAGAGATCACAGCCTTCCTCGACGCGATCGAGAGTGATTCATCACCGCCCGTTACGGGCGAAGACGGCCGCCGTGCTTTGTCATTGGCCGTCGGCGTCCTCGAAAAAATCGAGGCGCATCGCACGAGGCTGAACGTCTGACTGAAGCCAAGCTTTCTGCTTGCCCCTGGAACGCGACCTCCCCGGTCGCTCGACGTAATTAAATGCAAGACGAAATTTCAGAGTTCCTACAGTCACATATCGACGCCGGCGATTTTCCGTCGGCGGTTCACCTCGTTGCCCAGAAAGGCGTGATTGTTTTCCACGACGCTCTTGGCTTGGCGGTTGTCGAGCCAGAAAAAATCGACGCAAGATTAGACACAGTTTACGATCTAGCGAGTTTGACGAAACCGCTCGTTACCGGTTTGCTAAGTTCCTTGCTTATCGAACGCGGCCATCTCGCGCCGGATGAAAAGATTTCGACCTACTTAAAAAATTTCGACACTGAGGAAAAAAAACAAATCACAATTGCGAACTTGCTGACTCACACTTCCGGTTTTCGTTCATGGCTGCCGTTATACTTGATTTCAAATCTCAAATCTGAAATTTCAAAGTCAATCGCGGCGGAGCCGGTCGAAGCAGCCAAAGATAATAAAGTAATTTACAGCGACCTTAACTTTAGCCTTTTGAAATTGGTCGTCGAACGAGCGGGCGGAAAGAGCTTGAGCTTGTTAGCAGCCGAGGACATTTTCGGTCCACTCAAATTAACTCGCACCTATTTCAATCCGGCCGTCGATCTCAAAAAACAAATCGCCGCAAGCGAAAAGGGAAACGTGTACGAAAACAAAATTTGCATCGAGCAAGGCTATCTCCGATCAGTGGACATCTCACATGGTATCGATACGCAGCTGTCTAAAGCCGTAACGCCGAACGACATTGGCAATCCGCAATCGGCAATCCGCAATCACCAAATTTGGGGCGAGGTTCACGATGGCAATGCATATTTTATGGGCGGCGTCGCCGGTCATGCCGGGCTGTTTTCGACCGCGGAGGAAGTGTTCAAGATCGCCCTTCAATTTTTGCCGAATTATTCGCAGCTTCTAAAACCCAAAACATGCGAGGTTTTTCGCACCAATTTCACCGAGGGCCTAAACGAAGACCGCTCTTTTGCTTTTCAATTAGCTTCGACAAAGGATTCCACCGCCGGCACGAAAATGTCGCCTGAAAGCTTTGGGCATACTGGGTTTACGGGCACGAGTTTATGGATCGATCCGGTAAAAGACCGCATATTCGTACTTCTCACAAACCGCACGCACAACCATGATTTGCCTTTCGTCAACATAAACTCCGTACGCCGAAAGTTTCACGACCTCGCGATCGAATTGCTCGACAGGAAAGTCTAGCAAACTTTTTCTAGCCAAGAAGCAATCAAACGTGGTACTTTTCCAAAAACATTTTTTCAACGTTCTTTGGGGGGTGTTCGGGATATGCAAAAGTTAGTAATCGGGCTTTTCTGCCTTTTGATTTTCAGCACTTCGATGTTCGGTCAAAATGACCGGACGGTTCGGCCTCGTGTCGCCGCCACACCCGCGCCGCGGTCGTCGCCTGGTTTGCCACCGGCTTTACGAAACGACATTCCCGCTGCCTCTACCACACGCCGACCGCCGGTTCTCAGCGGCACCGGCGTTGCTCCGTCATCAAGGACGCCCGCGCCGACCTCTCCGACTGCCCACGGCGTTATTGACGACAACGAGGAAATCAGGGTCGAAACCAATCTCGTCACGATGCCCGTCTCCGTGCTCGACCGCGATGGTCGTTTCGTCTCCGGTTTGACAGCGAAAGACTTCCAGGTTTTCGAAAACGGTTCGCCGCAGAAGGTCGAATATTTCCAGTCGGTCGAACAGCCGTTCAGCGTCGTTCTGATGATCGACGTGAGCCCGTCGACGGCTTATCGGATTGATGAAATACACGACGCGGCCATTACATTTGTCAATCAGCTTCGCCCGAACGATAAGGTTATGGTCATGGCCTTTGACGACAGCGTCCGCGTTCTCAGCCGTCTGACGAACGATCGTCAACAATTGCGGTGGGCGATTATGCAGGCCCAGTTCGGCGACGGCACTAGCCTTTACGAAGCGGTCGATCACGCCATTCACCGCGAGCTTTCGCGGATCGAAGGCCGCAAGGCAGTCGTACTTTTCTCTGACGGCGTCGACACCACTTCGCAGCGTGCTACATATCAGAGCACGCTAGCCGATACCGAGGAGTCGGATGCGCTTTTCTACACCATCCGCTACAACACGCTGAATGACAATTATGGCGGCGGCTGGGGTGGCGGTGGTCGCCGACGCAGTGGCGGTCTGGGCGGTGCGATCGGGAT
>JBHENZ010000157.1:0-4737 GCA_046261815.1 Pyrinomonadaceae bacterium
ATTTAATTAACAGCTATCAGTTTTCAGCTTTCAACTATCAGCTATTCCGAAATCAACTGTTGACCGACAAGACTGACATCGCATACACCCGTCGAGCTCTCGATCTTGCGCGTTCCGGCGTAGGTCTGGTTTCGCCAAATCCGCTTGTCGGTTGCGTGATCGTTTCAAGTGACGGCGAAACGGTCGGCGAGGGGACTTACATTTACGACGATGTTACCCACGCCGAGGTGATTGCGATCGAGCAGGCTGGGGTTCGCGCTCGCGGCGGCACGGCTTACGTTTCCCTTGAGCCGCATGCACACCACGGTAAGACGCCACCCTGCACTGAAGCCCTTATCAATGCGGGAATCAAACGCGTCGTCGCTCCGATCGAAGATCCAAATCCCCTTGTTTCGGGAAAAGGTTTTGCGCGGCTGCAGGAAGCGGGGATCGAGGTTGTCACAGGGATTCTGGCCGATGGGGCCGCAAGGCTCAACGAAAAGTTTTGCGTTTGGCATCGCGAGAAGAGGCCTTTCGTTCATCTGAAATTGGCGATGTCGTTAGATGGACGTGTTGCAATTCGTCGGAGCGTTTCCACACGTCTATCGGGCAACGCCGCCGTTGCCCGCGTGCATGAATTCAGACACGAACACGACGCGATCCTGATCGGGTCTAACACCGCCGTAACGGACAACCCCAGCCTAACGGACCGCAGCGGTCGATCGCGACATCGTCCGCTTGTTCGCATAGTTCTCGATAATCGACTGCGGCTCTCACTCGATTCGACACTTGCGATGACCGCCAGGGAAACACCGACGCTAATTTTCACAAACTGTATCAACGCTGCGTTGGCTGCGAATTTGCGGGAAAAAGGTGTCGAGGTCGCGCACATCAAAGGTGGTGCGAGAAATATTCTACTCGTTATCGACGACCTTCGGAAACGGGAAATTCAGTCCGTTCTCGTTGAGGGCGGCACCGACGTCGCGGGAGCCTTTATCGACGCGCAGATCGTCGATAAAGTAACGTTTATTTATACACCAATGATCATTGGCGGTTCGGATGCACCGGCAGCGATCGGCGGATATGGTGCAAAGGCGCTTTCGGACGCTGTGCGGCTGAAAAACGTCGAGGTCATTTCGCACGGTGAGGACATTGAGATCACTGGATACCCTTTGAACACCTAATCATCAAATCGCAGGACTAACTAGGAATGCCGGGCCGACGATCAGTAATACCATTTGCGAAAAAGTCCTTCGGCCAGAATTTCCTCGTCGATCAAAACTACGTTGTCAAAATAATTGATGCATTGAACGTCTCGAAAGACGATACAGTTATCGAAATCGGGCCTGGCCGTGGTGCGTTGACCAAAACGCTTATTGAGCATGCTGCAAACGTCGTTGCTATCGAACTGGACCGAGACATGATCGCGGTGTTGAACGAGGAATTCGGTCACCTTCCAAATTTTCATTTAGTAGCGGATGATGCTCTCTGGGTCGATTTTCGCGATCTCTCGGCTAGGTTTTCCGGAACGCCTGACTGCAAGACAATTCTAGTCGCAAATCTGCCTTACTACATTTCCACGACAATCCTCCAGCGGCTAACCGATCAACGCGATGCTTTCGATCGGATGGTTTTGATGTTCCAACGAGAGGTGGTCGAACGAATCACGGCGAAACCCGGCGACTCCGAACGTGGATTTTTGACTGTGCTTGTTGAGGCGTATTTGGAAGTCGAAAAATTGTTCGACGTGCCACCATTAGCGTTTCGTCCGCCGCCAAAAGTTTGGAGCTCGGTTCTACGTCTGACTTCTAAGCCGTCGCCGGCGATCGATCCGGAAAGTTTTCGAAAGCTGGTTTCACTTGCTTTCAAACAAAAACGTAAGACCATATTCAACAATCTGAGATCGAATTTTCCTGACGCGATGGCAAAACTTTCGGCCGCGAAAATCGATTCGGCACGACGAGCAGAAACGTTGACGATTGAAGAATGGCTGCAGCTAGGTTTGGAGCTTAAGCTTTAGCTTGCTTACGTGTTCGGCGTATGTGCTGTCGCCGTTTTATGTTGTTTGAAATGTCGATCCGCCAGTATCAGGTCTCGTCTTTAGTGGCCCCGCCGCCGTGCCCTTCGGTGATAACATTTTATTCGAGGCTCAGCCTCGACTCCTTGCGGCCGAGCCTCGGGAAGAAATGAGTGGCCAAGACGGAAAGGCTAGGCCCTTCCGCACAAAAACGGCGGTAGGAGCCGGGAAAGACTAGAAAGAAATCTACGGATCAATTTTCAAATACGATCAATCGCCGTTTCGCGGGCGTGCTATACTTAATGGTTAATTAATTGATACTAAATATAAGCAGGCATAGTTATTTACGTGAACAAGATTGAAATCATTCCCGTCGGTGGGATCGGCGAGTTTGGGATGAACTGTATGGGCATTCGGTATGACGGCGAGATGATCATCGTCGACGCCGGAATGGGTTTTCCCGAAGAGACTCCGTACGGCGTGGACATCTCGATTCCGAACTTTGATTTTTTCGAAGAATATCGCGATGATCTCACCGCTCTCATCTTAACGCACGGTCACGAAGACCACGTGGGTGCGCTTGCTTACATCCTTAAGAAGTTCAATTTACCTGTCTACGGTTCACGCTTTACATTAGCATTGGCCGAAAAAAGGTTAGATGAATTCGGGATGCTCGACGACGTACTGATGCATCGCGTGCAGGCTGGCGATGAGATTGATATTGGCAACTTCAAAATCGAATTCGTTCATGCGACGCACTCGCTGGTCGATTGCTTCTCGCTTGCGATCAAAACGCCGCTCGGCACACTCGTTCACACGGGTGACTACAAGATCGACGAAACGCCGGTGATTGGCAAACCCTATGATCTGCAATCCTTACGGCGGATCGGCGACGAAGGCGTGATCGCGCTACTTGCCGATTCGACTAACTCCACGATCCCAGGCCGCACGCCGTCCGAACAGGCGGTGATTCCGGCCTTCCGCGAAATTTTTGAAGAAACACCAGGCAGGCTCTTTGTTGCAGCTTTCTCATCGTCGCTTCACCGCCTTCAGATAATCTTCGATCTCGCCCACGAATTTGGCCGAAGAGTGTGCGTGCTTGGAAGGTCGATGCAGAAGAATGTCGAGATTGGTGAGGAACAGGGTCTGCTCGACATAATGCCTAACACACTGATTGCGATGAACGAAGCACGTGCCATTAATGATGACGAAATTTGTTTTATCATCACTGGCTCGCAAGGCGAGAATCGGGCCGCATTGTGGAACATGGCGACGTCGGCCTATAAGGGAATGCAGATCGAAAAGGGCGACACGGTCGTGCTGTCCGCACGTATCATTCCAGGAAACGAAAAAAGCATCAGCCGCCTGGTCGGCCATCTTTATAAACGCGGTGCGAATATTATCGAGGAGAAGCGCCGCCTAATCCACGTTTCGGGTCATGCTTCGCAGGAAGATATCAGGATTATTGTCGAGACCGTTCGTCCAAAATATCTTGTGCCGATCCATGGCGAATACCGCTCGCTGTTTAGGCACAGGGAATTTGTCAAAAATCACATTGCCGGATTCTCGGACGAAAATATTCCGCTTATCGAAAACGGAGACGTTCTAGAAATCGATGAGTTCGGTGCGCGGATAGTTGAACATCACGAGCTGTACAAAACCTTCATCGATGAAGAATCGCTTGAAGAAATCGAGTACGATATCGTTCGCGAACGCAAAAAGCTTGCGTATGGCGGCGCAATTTCGTTAGTCGTAACCGTAGATAAACACACGCGAGCCGTTTCAGGCGCGCCGCAGTTATCATTTCAGGGCGTCGCAGGAATCGACCCGACGAACGGTTTTGTCGCCGAAGCCAGCCAAGCCGTTTCCGAAGCGATCGCCGAAATGCGGCCTGATCAAATCGCAAACAATGACGCATTCAAGGAAAATTTGCGAATCCATCTTAAACGCTTTGTTCAAAAGGAGATCCAGGGTAAGCCCGTGATCGTAACGACAATCGTCGAAGTCTAGCTTGCGGAGTTTTCGGTCGAGGCACGAATGTTTTTGCCCCGACCGGCTGATATTCCGTCGCTACGCCCTAGCCTCATAGACGATGTTGAAAGGAGTTTCGGTCGCACGGCGAAACTCTGAGAATCCGCCATTGGTAATCACATCCCGCAAGCGCTTTTCGCCCGCCTGTGCGCCAAGGGCCATTCCGACTTCCTGCGACAGCGACGCCGGCGTGCATGGCAGCGTCGAGGCAGAATAAAACGCACGGCCGATAGGATTGAGATTATCCTGCACATCGTCGTGAGCAAAAGCGGATTTGCAAAAACATTTCAGTCCGTTACGGACAATTTACAAAAAAAATAGATTATTGAACAATCTGGTAGACGGTCTACGACAAACTTTTGCGTTTGTTTGAAATCGGGTCGTGCGAAATCGCAGAAATTAGCATTTTGATGAAGTCTGCACAACGGATGAAATGGGAAGATAATGTAGTTTTTTTGACCGGAGCGTCAAGCGGGATTGGCGAAGGACTCGCACTCGCACTGGCTCAAGGCGGTGCAGCACTCGGGCTTGTTGCCCGGCGGGAAGGTTTGCTTTGCGAGCTTGCCGCTCGTTGCGAAGCGGTCGGGGGCAAAGCGCACGTTTTTGCCTGCGATGTGGCCGATGGTGATTCGCTCCGCGAGGCCGCTGAAAATTTGCGCACAGAGTTTGGTAAAATCGATATTTTGATTGCTAATGCGGGTATAGGCGGG
>JBHENZ010000158.1:0-3637 GCA_046261815.1 Pyrinomonadaceae bacterium
AACCGCCGCTGACGGCGTTGAATATATGAAGAGCGTTCGAGCGTGTTAGCGTGTTCAAACCTGCGAGTTGTCTGACATCTTCGCTTCCGAGAAAAATATTCACGTGCGGCCGGATATCGCCGTGTTCCGTCAGCACCCGGTCGCGCAAAGACGGATGTCGTGTCCACAGCGAATCGAGCACGTCGCCCACCGCGGTAAAATTTTCATCAAGCACCACTTCCGTCTCGCCGCCCGTGAAGGACTTCAAATGTCCGCTTAGATAAACCGTGAAACTCATTGCCGACATTTCGTGCAGCTTCGTGCCCCTTGGGGGATTTTCTGGTTATTTCCTAAAACACTTAACCACGAGTCGGCACGAAAACACTAAATAGAATACGCCTTGACGCAACAGATTTCCGGCAGCGAGCCCTCGATCAATTTCCAGGAATCGCCATCGTCCATCGATCCAAACAGCTTGCCGTTCTTCGTACCTAAGAAAATATTATCGCCGGTCGAGGCCACGCCATCGCGAAGGATTACTTCGTATGCATTTTTCTGCGGCAATCCTTTTGCGAGCGGTTGCCACGAATCGCCATCGTCGCGGCTGCGATAAACTCGCAAGCGTCCTTCACACGTAAATCGCTTTCCGTCCGAATCTAGCGGAACGATAAATACGGAACCGCTGTCTGAGACCGTCAATCCAAAACCAAAATTTGACGGCAATCCGTTTTCGATTTCTGTCCACGTCTCGGCCCCATCGCGGCTTCGATAAACGCCGTGATGATTTTGCAAAAAGAACGTGTTTTTCTTTTTCGGATGGCGGGCGATTTTGTGAACGCACTGGCCGAATTCGGGAAACTGGTCAGGCAAAAAATAAGCCTTGACGCCCGTGTTCGTCACCTTCCAATTCTCGCCGCCGTCCGAGGTTTGGTAAACGCCGCCGGTTGAGATCGCGATCTTTATATTTTTTGGATCTTTCTTGTCCGTAACAATCGTATGCAGGCAGAGACCGCCAAAACCGGGTGTCCATTTTTTGCGATGCGGATGGTTCCAAAGCCCTCGATTCATCTGCCACGTCTCGCCGCGGTCGTGCGATTCGAATAACGCCGCGGGAGCGACGCCGACGTAAAGCGAGTCGCCGTTTCCGCCGGCCGCGATCTGCCAGATATTTTCGAGCGACTGCTTGCTCACCTTCGGCATTTTGATCCGCATCCGTTCGGGCGCGTCCCACGTTTTGCCCATGTCGGTGCTTTTTGAAAGCTCCGCACCGAAATGCCAACTCGTCGCGGCCGCCCACATATCCTCGCGGCCCTTGCGCTGGTCATACATCGCGGAGTAAACCGCCCGCCCGCCAAAACGCGGCCCGTCCAGTTTCCATTTGCCGTTGCCGCCGCCGTGAAGCAGAAAAAGACCTTTCGCGGTTCCAATCATTAACAATAGATTATCTTGCGGCATTTTCGAATTACTCTGGTGTGTTCACAGAGAGGGCACACTCCCTAACGGTCGTGTTTCCGCCTCTTTGGTTAAAACCAACTGCTCTTCCGTTTCGAGCCGCCACCGAAGATTCCGCCGAGCACCCCGCGGACGATTTGCGTTCCGATCGATCGGCCTATCGAGCTGCTGGCCGAGCGCGTGACAGATTTTGTGATCGATTCGAACATAGTGTCGGGCGCGCGGGCCGCGGCCCGCGCGGCTTTCTCCTCGGCGGCTTGCTGCTTGAGGGTATCTTCGGCCGTTTTTGCCGCGGCTTCCACCTGCATTCGCTCTTCGGCTTTCTTTTGCAAGATTTCGAATCCCGACTCGCGATCCAGCGCGTTGTCGTATATTCCGGCAACCAACGAACCAGCCATCAGCTGCGCGCGCTGCTCAGCGGTTACCGGACCAATCTGGCTTACCGGCGGAACGATGAATGCACGTTCGACTATTGTGGGAATTCCTTTTTCGTCGAGCATCGAGACCAGCGCCTCGCCGACGCCAAGCTCGGTAATCGCTTTTTCGACGTCGAGCTCGGGGTTAATCCTAAAGGTCTGCGCCGCGACGCGAACCGCCTTTTGCTCGCGTGGCGTGTAGGCGCGAAGTGCGTGCTGGACACGATTGCCAAGCTGGGCAAGCACTGAATCGGGAATGTCGGCCGGATTTTGCGTCACGAAATAGACGCCGACGCCTTTCGAACGTATCAAGCGCACGACCTGTTCGATCTTTTCTACCAATGCCGGCGGTGCATCCGTGAAAAGCAAATGGGCTTCGTCAAAAATGAAAACGAGCTTGGGTTTTTCAAGATCACCGACCTCGGGCAGCATTTCGAAAAGCTCGGAAAGCAGCCAAAGCAGAAAAGTCGAATACAGCTTTGGCGCGTTGATCAGATCGTCGGCGGCGAGCAGATTGACCACGCCTTTTCCGCCGAGCGTCTGCATAAAATCTTCGAGCCTGACGGCCGGTTCGCCAAAAAACAGCGCGCCGCTTTGCTGCTCGAGCTGCAGCAGACCCCGTTGTATCGCTCCGATCGTAGCTTTCGAAACATTGCCGTATTTGACGGTGAACTCAGAGGCGTTCTCACCGACGAACTGAAGCAAAGACTGTAAATCCTTCAAATCGATCAGCAGCAGGCCGTTCTCGTCAGCGATCTTGAATGCGAGCGATAGCACGCCTTCCTGCGTGTCGTTCAGCTGCAAAATTCGCGCAAGCAGCAGCGGACCCATCTCCGAAACTGTGGCCCGAAGCGGATGGCCCTGTTTCGCGAAAACGTCCCACAAGGTCACGGGGCAGCCCTCAAGCCCTTCGCCCTCTAGGCCAAGCATTCTTCGGCGTTCTTCCACTTTCGCGTTCGCACTGTTGCTTGGCTGGCTAATGCCGGTTAGATCGCCTTTGACGTCGGCCATTATCGTGGGCACGCCGCGCTGGCTAAAACCTTGCGCGATCCGCTGCAGCGTAACGGTCTTGCCCGTCCCGGTCGCACCGGTGATCACGCCATGGCGATTGGCCATATTCGTAAGCAGGAAAAGCTCCGCCGCGTCTTTTTTCGCAACTAATATAGGTTCAGTCATAGAAGATTTTTATTTGCCGGCGAATTACGCGCACGAATCGCGAACAGAAAAAGTCCTTTTTCTCTTATTCGCGTCTCTTCGCATGCAAATTATTTTTCTCAAGCAGCGGCTTTTTCAACCTCATCCTGCGGCTTGTCGCAGTTGAACATCCAGTTGACGCCGAATTTATCGGTCAGCATCCCGAAACGCTCGGCCCAAAACGTTTGCTGCATCGGCATCGTCACACTTCCTCCGGCTGAAACATCGTTAAACATTTTCTCCGCTTTGGCGATGTCGTCGGTTCCAATGGCGAGCGAAATGTTGCTCCCCCTTGTCGCCGCGGTTTCACCCGATGGATTGTCGCAGGCCATAATATGCGAATCTCCGATCTTGATTGTGCAATGCATTATATTATCGGCCGCGCCCATGTCCGCCATCGGCGACTCGCCGTAGCGCTGAATGTAAAGAATCTCGGCTCCGAGTTTTTCCTTGTAAAAATTAACCGCCTCTTCGCAATTTCCCGAAAAGTTGATATATGGCTGAACTCCAATCATAATTTTCTCCTTTTTTGCAATTAGGTGTTAGCTCTTTTCTAACATTTCTCGTACTTCCAGTTGCGCCGTTTACCTTCCGCC
>JBHENZ010000159.1:0-9765 GCA_046261815.1 Pyrinomonadaceae bacterium
GCTGCGAGCCATTTTGCATTCTACGGCTGACCCGACAGGGCCCGCCCGCTGCGAGCCATTTTGCATTCTACGGCTGACCCGGGCAAATTTGACGTTGACCGCTGATTAGAATTAGAATGATTCTAAGGCCGAGAGAAAATGCAGTTACATAATACAAAGATCGATATTGATAAAGGCAATAGGGAAAAGCTCATCGAGATGTTGAACAAACGCCTTGCCGACGCCAGTGATCTCAAATCACAGGCAAAGCAGGCTCATTGGAACGTGAAGGGCATGCAGTTTATCGCGTTACACGAGCTTTTCGACGAAGTTGCCACGGCCGTCGAGGCTCACATCGATTTGATTGCCGAACGCGTCACGACGCTGGGCGGCACAGCCTACGGCACGGTCCGCCAGGCCGCGCAAAAATCCTCTTTGGGCGAATATCCGCTTGAGATCACGGATGGCACTGCACATGTCGATGCCGTTTCGACGGCGCTCGCCGATTTCGGAAAACGCGTTCGCGCCGATATCGATAAAGCAGGCGATCTCGGCGATCAGGACACGGCGGATATTTTGACTGAGATCTCGCGCGAAACCGACAAGAATCTCTGGTTCGTCGAGGCGCACATTCAAGTGTAAGAGTTGACCCTTTAGGCGTCATCGAAGCAATTCCCGCCGACTCGTGTTGATCGGCTGGGACATGGGACAGACAGCCCCAAACGCGTTACATATCAAGAGCTTCCGGGTCCCACCGAAAAACGCCCCACGCCCCGGCCGGAAAAAGCAAGGACGAAGCATAAACGCTCACTTGTAATCAAAGACGATATTTGCGAACGCTTTTACGCCGACATCCAGGCGGCTGTCGTCGATAACAAAGTCCGGCGTGTGATGCGGGGCAGCGGTCTTGGGCGTCTGCCCTTTCGCCATTCCGCCGACTTGAAAAAAGAACGACCGGGCCCTTTGGCCGAAAAAGGAAAAATCTTCGGCGCCGGTCACCCACTCAGTCTCAATCACGTTTTCCTTTCCCGCTGATTTTTCAAGCGAAGGCAACATCTTCTTCACAAGCTCCGGCGTGTTGTAGGTAACGAGTGTTTTTGTTTCGATCGAAACTTCCGTTGCGGCTCCCATGCTCTCGGCAATTTTTTGGGCGGTAATGCGAATTTTTTCATGCACATCTTTTTGCATCGCCGAATCAAGCGTGCGAATCGTACCGGCCATCGTGACCTCTTCCGGAATTATGTTTTCGCGAACGCCGGCATTAATTTTACCTACGGTGATAACGACCGGAGCTTTTGTAAGTTCCGACTGGCGAGAAACGATCATCTGCAAACCAGTGTAGATCTGTGCCGAAACGGCGATCGGGTCGATGCCGAGCCACGGGTACGCGCCGTGCGTCTGACGGCCGCGGACCTTGATTTGAAACCAGTCGCTCGAAGCCATCACGGCGCCCGATTTATACTTGATGGTGCCGGCAGGTGTTTGCGAATTGATATGGATGCCAAAGATCGCATCGATCTTCGGATTGTCCATCACGCCTTCTTTGATCATCAACAGAGCTCCACCTTCTTCACCGGGGGGCGGGCCTTCCTCGGCCGGCTGAAAAATGAAAACGACCGTTCCCTTGATTCTGTCTTTCATCCCGGCAAGAATTTCAGCCGCGCCCATCAGCATCGCGACGTGCGTGTCATGTCCGCAGGCATGCATCACGCCGACGCGCTGCCCCGCATACTCGGCCGTTTCCTTGGAAGCGTACGGAAGGCTGTTTCTTTCGGTCACAGGCAAAGCGTCCATGTCGGCACGCAATGCCACGACGGGTCCGGGCTGACTTCCTTTCAAGATGCCGACAACACCTGTTTTCGCAATTCCGGTTCGCACTTCAAACCCTAAACGCCGCAGATGAATCTCGACGTATTTCGCCGTTTTCACCTCGCGGTTGGAAAGCTCCGGATACCGATGAATATGCCGTCGCCACTCGATGATCTTCGGCATCATTTTCATCGTCGCCGCGTCGATCTCGCGGCTCACGTCATCTGCAAAGCCAGTAACTGTAACCGAAAACAGAAGAAGTGACGTGACGATTATTTTTGTCATATTCAACTCCCTAGCCTTGGAATTCCACTGCAAGCGCGCTGCTTAGACTATACGATAATCCTTTCCCGAGAAAGTGAAAACTGAAAACGAAAAACTGAAAACGAAGAAGACGTCTTCGTTTTCAGTTTCTCGGTTGTCGGGCGTTACGTCAACAATTAGTTCAGCACCCGGAACTCGGAACTTGAAGCTGCGTTAGCTGAGTCCGGTCCCCAACAGCCATTGACCTCCGTCGACGGTCAGCGTCACACCGTTGACATAGCTCGCCGCATCCGAGCAAAGAAACAATGCCGCGTTTTCGATATCGGCGATTCGGCCAAAACGATTGAGTGGAATTTTTTTGGTGATCTTCTCTTTTAACGACGCTGGCAGCAGGCGTTTCATTCCTTCGGTATCCTCGACCGGACCCGGGGCGATGCCGTTTACGCGTATTCCGTAACGGCCCCATTCGACCGACAGATTCCTGGTAATCGCATCGACGCCGGCTTTTGCAGCCGAAACATGGATTTGCATCGGCGTTGCCAGATAATGCAACGTCGCCGAGATGTTCAAAATTTGACCGCGAGACTTTCTTAGCTCTTCGAACGCAGCACGACAGACGTTGAAGGTTCCTTTAGTGTCGATGTCGACTACCGTGCCAAATCCGTTTGCAGACAATTCCGCGGCCGCGCACAAAAAGTTCCCGGCCGCGCCGTTAACGACGATATCGACCTTGCCATAATGCTCGACAGTTCGTTCGATCGCATTCTCGACCGCGGCGTAATTGCGAACATCCGCCGCGACCGAAAAACACTCTCCGCCAAAATCTTCGATCGTCCGCGTCATCGCCGCCAGATTTTCTTCCTTGCGGCTTGCGATCGCGATTTTCGCTTTGTGTTCGGCAAACGCCCTCGCGATGCCGCCCGTGATCCCAGTTCCGCCACCGGTTACAAATGCGACCCGACCCTGTAAAATATTCTCGGCAAAGATTCGCTCCATATTGGCACGGATTTTAGCACAGAGTTTTCTACGCCGAGACGCGGCGACGCCGAGTTTCAGCGCCTGGATTTTCAGACATGAACATTTTTCCAAATAGCGACTTCTCAGAACGAAACCTCCTTGCGTTTCTTTCTCTGTGTCTCTGCGTCTCGGCGGTTAATTATTCCTGCTCCTCAAAACCGACCGACGTTCGAACTGCATTGCCCGCGGATGCCCTTGTCTACCTCGAAAGCCGCGATCTCGGCCAAACCATATCTGCCGTAACCGAAAGCCCGAAGTTCGCCGAGCTTGCGGCAGGTAAACCCGATCTCTCTTCGTTGAACGGCGTGCAAATGGCGGTGGCCGTTACGGGATTCGAAACCTCCGAAGAACAAATTGCCGAGCAGCAGTTCGAGGGCCGCATCACACCCCATTTCGTGGCCGTTGCCGAGACAAACGCCTGGAGCTGGCAGGCCGAGAGCTTTGTCGAGAACAAGCTAGGCGAATTCGTTAACGAACTCTACGGTGGTGCGGTCGAACTCGAAATGAGTCCGAAAAAAGACGGCCGGTCGTTCGTCTGGACGTCGCAGGACGGTCGCAAAGCGTTCGCTCATTTGCAGGGCAGTCTTATTTTTTTCGGCAATGACCCATCGGCTATCGAAAAGGCGTTGGCTGTCCGTCGCGGTGAGGCTGACAGCATCGCGAATAATCCGAAGATCGCACCACCTGACGGTAGTATCGCTTATGGCTATATCTCACCCGACGGCGTCGGTCAGCTTGCCAATATTTACAGCACCGCCCTCGCCGCCGGCACGTCGGAAGAGGCCGAGGTTCAAAGCTTTATTGCACGAGTTTTGCCGGAAGTTTTGCGAAACTCGGTGAAGGAAGTCTCGTGGTACGCCGAACGGGCCGATTCGTTAATTCGCGACAAATACTCCATTTCCCTTGACCCGGAAGCGGCGAGGATTTTCAACGACACGCTCGCCTCCGCTAACGCCGGATCCATCAACCTCGAATCGTTCGTCCCGGCCGAAAAGATTTCCGCGACGCGTTACAACTTGAAAAATCCGCCCGTCGCATGGTCGAGCGTCATACAGATGTTACAGGCCAGATCCGACGACACGAGCGGCTCATTGATCGCCGCGGTTTCCGTCAGCTTGTTCGAGCCCTACGGTGTCGAACACGCCGAGCTCTTCCTTGCCTCGGTCGGGCAGCAATTGGTGACGGTCACGTTTGACGAAGCAGGCGAATCGGGGGTGGTTATTGCGGCAATAGCGAACCTGGGGAATCTTAAAAAATCCGTGGCGAAAGAAATTGGGATATCCCAGCCGCCAGTAAAACAAGGCCGGGCGGACGTTTGGAAATCTGAAGATGGCGATCTTGCTGCCGCAATTTTGGAAGACAAAATGATCGTCGGCGATGCCGAAGGCGTGACTAGGTGTCTGGCAGCTAACAACAGCGAGAAAACTCGCGAAAATCGGGGATTTAGATGGCAAACTGCCGACCCAAACCCCGTCGTTATAACTTTCGGAAGGATCGCAGGTTCGCCCGCAGCCTTCATCACCGTTTTATCCGAGAAAAAGAACCCCGACGCGACAATCGCCGAAGACTACACAGTCGAAACTCGCTTCACCGCAAATGGCATCGAGCGTGCAACCGTCTCTGATTTCGGCGTTATCGGCGATATCATCGAACAGTTCGTTCGAGATTGAGCAATCGAGCGTCCTTCCCTTGCCCGCGGCTTTCGCCGCAGTGCTATGCGGCGAGCTTGTGGCTCACCGGAACGGTCGTACCATAATTTCCGAGGCTACGTCTCGTCCCGGCAACGGAACCGCAAGACGTTCGGAGTTAATCAAAATAGAAAGCTATCTTTTCCTCTTCGCCTGTCGTTTTAATTTCCAAACGTTTCGCTCGATCCAGCGTTCGGCCCTCGCGAAGTGTTCGAATTTTTCCTCATCGTGCCGAAACGCTGGAGTGTGATTATATCTGCGGCCATTATGGTGGACCGTGGGATGCTGGATATGCAGCATCTCGTGAAAGACCACATAATCGACCACATATCCAGGAACTTCCGCCGAATCGAGCGAGCGGCTAATCACCACCGTTTCGTGCGTGGAATCGTGATGGCCAAGATTTCTATACGTTTTCGTGGCCGACCAGCTCAAAACGGGCTTTGCTAATTTTCCGTCAAAATACATCCGATTCAGCCTATCGAAAATCTCGGAAAGATCGTATTGCGATCCGGCCGGCGGCGTTAACACCTTGCGGCCCCGAATCCGTTTGTGAGCGGTCGCCCGGGCCCGCATTTCCGGCGTTTTTGTAAACTGATCGTAAACTTCGTTTGCCCCGGCCGGCACCTTTTTTCGCAGCAGCTTCGCGACAAGTATAAATGCGAGCGCACGATGGGCGACGGCCGGCATATCCCGGCAGATTTCGGCGATACGGACATAGATTCGGCCGCCCCGAAGGCGAATTGTATGATTAATCCCGACGTATGGATAAAACCGCACGTTGGTTTCAGGCGTTGGCGATTTTGGGGCTAAATTTCGAAACGCCTCATGGTAAAATTGTGCGAGATAAATTGGCACATCCGGCATACCTATGTTAATCGCGGTTTAACCGAAAATTCTTGACTTTAAACCTTTGAGAATGTTACATCTGTTAGATGAAGCATACCGCCGCGGAGCGGCGTGCATCAAATTCCACGCAGAAAATGTCCGTTCGTGAAAACTACCATAAAATCGAAAGCGATTTGAATTTTCCCGATTCCCGCGGACGTCGGGTTCTTTCGGCGGTAATCGACGAGCATTTTCTAACCGGCGAGCCGGTCGGTTCAAAATCAATCTCGGAAAAGTTTGCGGGGGCATCCGGTCTCAGCTCTGCCTCGATCCGGGGCGTGATGGGTGAACTCGAAGAGCTCGGCCTTCTCGAACAGCCGCACACGTCCGCCGGGCGGATTCCGACCGATAAGGGCTACCGGTTTTTCGTTGATAACCTCCTCGGAGTTCTCAGCATTTCGAATGACGACCTCAGGCGCATCGGCGGCGAGTTCGGATTTTCGGAAAGCGATTTAACCGAGGCTCCAGACCGGCTTTTGCAGCGAACCTCCCAGCTTCTTTCCGCTCTTTCAAATAATGTCGGCATCGTCGTTTCGCCCAGTTTGGCAAGCGACCGGCTGCAGCATATCGAGTTCGTCAACCTGTCCGACAACCGAATTTTAGTTGTGCTCGTTTCGGCTCCGAATATCGTGCACAACAAAATTATTCGGCTAAAGGTCGGGGTCCCGAAAGACGACCTCGAACGAACGGCGAATTATCTAAATACGGAGTTTGCCGGGAAGACCTTGTCCGAAATTCGGGTCGAAATCCTTAAGCTGATGCACGAGGAAAAGGCGCTTTTCGACAAGCTTCTGCAGACGGCGGTGATCCTTTGTTCGCAAAGCATTGAGGACGAGAGTGACCTACAGGGCGAGGTTTTCGTCGAGGGAGCCTCGAATATCCTGACCAAAAGGGATTTTGCCGACCTCGAACGCCTTCGCGGTCTGCTCAGCATGATTGGCGAAAAAACGAGATTGCTGCAAATTCTCAACGAATGCGTCAGACGCGACCAGGACACACCAGGTGCCGTCCAGGTCGTTATCGGAAAGGAGAACAGCGTCGCTTCGCTGCAAAATTGCACGCTGATTTCGGCACCGTACCGAATCGCGGGCGGTCCCGCAATCGGCAGCCTGAGCGTTCTCGGGCCAACCCGCATAGAGTATGCACGCACGATCTCGATCGTGTCCTATGTGGCCCGCGTGCTTGAAAAGATGATGTCAAAACGTGACGCCGCCATTTAACGCATTCGTCTCTCTTAGTCATTTCCCCTCGCCTATCTCGATCAAAATTGCCTCGCTCGATAAGTAATGAAATCGAATCCTCAAACAACCAATCAGAACTTTGACTCGGCTGTCGATGAAAATTCGGTCGACGCGTTTTTGCGCGAGCTCGAGGAAAAGGAAAACGAACTTCATATCACGGCCGAGACCTCGATCATCGAGATCCCCGAAGAATCTGACGGCGGCGAACTGCCCGGTTTTCTTGAATCCGAATTCAACGAAAGCATTGCACACAAGGCCGCCTCGCCGGCGATGTACGATTCGTATGGGAGACTGCAGGACGAAGTAACTTCGCTCAAATTGAAAGTATCGGAGCTCGAATCCGAGCGGTCCGAATTGATTGAGACGGCAAAGCGGAGGTCGCACGATTTCGAAAATCTTAAAACACGCACCGAGCGCGAACGCCGCGAAACGTTTCAAAATCAGATTGGCAATCTTGCCACGCAAATGCTGCCCGCACTCGACAATCTGAATCGCGCTCTCGATTTCGCATTCGAGTTGCCTGATGATGCAAAGACTAGCATGCAGCCATTTATCGACGGCGTCGTTTTGGTCAATCAGCAGGTCAATGACGTACTCGCCGGGATGGGCATCGTGCCGATCCAATCTATCGGTTGCGAATTTGACCCGAATTTTCACGAAGCAGTTGCAACCGAGGAATCGGACACCATTCCGGCCGGCAGAGTCGCCGCCGAAGTGCTTCGCGGCTATCGCATTGGCGACCGAGTGATCCGAGCCGCTATGGTAAAGGTCGCAAAAGTGGTTGATAAACACGCCGCCTATCCCGACTCCCTCGAAAATACCGCCGACGCTGACGTGGGCCAATAGGTTCCGCGCCCTCGCCAAATTCACCGCTAAGGATAAGGCTATTATGAGCAAAGTAATCGGAATCGATCTCGGCACGACCAACTGCTGCGTGTCCGTTTTGGAAGGCGGGACCTTGCAGATAATCTCGAACAAGGAAGGCGGCCGCACCACGCCCTCGGTCGTCGGGTTCACCGACAAGGAAGAGCGGCTTGTCGGGCAGATCGCCAAGCGGCAAGCCGTTACAAATCCGGCCAATACTTTGTTCGCCGTCAAACGCCTGATCGGCCGCAAGTATAATTCGCCAGAGGTCGAAAAAATGCGCGGCACCGTGCCGTTCGAAATCGTCGAGGCACCAAATGGCGATGCTCATATCGAGGTGCTTGACCGCGTTTACAGCCCGCCGGAGATCTCGGCCATCGTGCTGCAGCGTCTGAAGCTCGCTGCCGAAGAATTTTTAGGCGATCCCGTTTCTGAGGCGATTATCACCGTTCCGGCATACTTTGACGACATGCAGCGGCAAGCGACCCGCGACGCGGGCAAGATTGCCGGCCTCGAAGTCGAGCGAATCATTAATGAGCCGACGGCGGCCGCGCTTGCCTTCGGCTTTGGCAAAAATAAAAGCGAAAAGATCGCCGTCTTCGATCTTGGCGGCGGTACGTTCGACATCTCGATTCTCGAAATTAACGACGGGGTTTTCGAAGTGCTGTCGACCTCGGGCAACACGTTTCTCGGCGGCGAAGATTTCGACCAGCGAATCATCGATTGGCTGCTTGAAGGATTTAAGGCGCACAACGACATCGACCTGTCCACCGACCGCCTAGCCCTGCAGCGTCTGAAAGAGGCGGCCGAACGTGCGAAGTGCGAACTTTCGAGCGTTGAGGAAACGAATATCAGTTTGCCTTTCATCGCGGCCGATCCGACCGGGCCCAAACATATCAACGCGCAACTCAGCCGCACGAAATTTGAAGAGTTGGTCCAGGATTTAGTCGAATCAACCGTCGATCCGTGCCAGAAGGCTCTCTGGGACGCCAAGCTTCAGCCAACGGATGTCGACAAAGTAATTCTCGTGGGCGGCCAGACGCGCTCGCCGGTAATCGCCCGCGCCGTCACTGAAGTTTTTGGCAAGGAGCCGTCGTCCGAGATCAATCCTGATGAAGTAGTCGCGATGGGAGCCGCCATCCAGGGCGGCGTTCTGGCGGGCGACGTAAAGGACATTGTGCTGCTCGACGTGCTGCCGCTAAGCCTGGGCCTCGAAACGCGCGGCGGACTTTTCGTCAAGCTCATCCCGCGAAACTCGACGATTCCGCTAAAGAACACGATGACGTTCACAACGGTCGTCGACAATCAGCAATCGGTCGAAATTCATATTTTGCAGGGCGAGCGAGAGGTCGCGGCAGGCAATCGAAGCTTGGCGAAATTCGAGCTAGTCGGTATTCCGCCGGCACCGCGTGGCGTGCCGCAGGTCGACGTTTCGTTCGAGATCGATTCGAACGGCATCGTCAGCGTTTCCGCTCAGGACAAGACGACCAGCCTCGAACAGGCGATGACGATAGCGCCGTCTTCGGGACTCGCACCCGAAGAGATCGATCGCCTCATCCGCGAGGCCGAGCAGTCGATCGAAAAAGATATGGCCACGCGCGAGCTGATATTGCAGCGAAACCGGCTCGAAAACATGATCAAGAACGCCCGCCGTGCAATGGTCGAATACGGCCGATCGTTTCCGAGCGAGGAGCAGCAGGAGATCAACGGTATCCTCAACAACGCCGAAGGTTCCCTGTTCAGCGACGACGTGACCGAGTTGCGTTTGCTTATGTCAAAGGTCGAACAAACCGCCGGCCGCATCACCGCCGCTATGCTCACGCCTGTTTGATCAAGCCGCAGGCTAGCCTCTGAATGAAAAAATACGCAAAAGAATGTATCGACAGAAAAAATGGGCCGTGGTGCGTTCAACTTGGATTACTAGGTTTGCTAAAGAGCTCGTACGCGCGAACAATTATATGGGCGTTCTTTTGGGCCTGCGTAATCCTCGCGGTTGGGCTTATGGTCTATGGACT
>JBHENZ010000160.1:0-2796 GCA_046261815.1 Pyrinomonadaceae bacterium
GTGTTGGAACGGCGTGAGCAGAGGTGCTATCGCCAAAGCCCTTACTAACGTGCGGGCTACTAACACGGGCGGCTACCGACACAGCGGCTCCCCGAGCGTGCTTAATTTAAGAGGATCATATGGCAGTTAATAAATTTGCAGACAAATTTGTAAAGAAAGTTTTCGGATCGAGCTCGGATATTTTTCTGAAAAAGGTAAAAACGGCTGTTCAGCAGATCAACGATCTCGAACCGTCGGTGGAAAAACTTTCGGATGACGAGCTTCGTGCTCGGACCGATCAGTTTCGAAAACAAGTCAGCCAAGCGCTCGAAAATATCACCGATAGGGAAGAGCGCAAAAAGGCCGAGCAGGAAATTCTTGAAAAGCTTTTGCCCGAAGCTTTCGCGACCGTCCGCGAAGCCTCGAAACGCGTAACGGAAATGCGGCATTTCGACGTGCAGCTTATCGGCGGCGTCGCGTTGCACGAGGGCCGCATCGCCGAGATGCGAACCGGCGAGGGCAAAACGCTCGTCGCAACCTTGCCGTCGTATCTTAACGCATTGCTCGGACGCGGTGTGCACATCGTCACGGTGAACGATTACCTCGCGTCGCGCGATGCCGAGTGGATGGGCCGCATTCACGAATTTTTAGGTCTTACCGTTGGCGTTATCCAAAACGACATGGACGACTACGAGCGAAAAGAGGCCTACGCGTGCGACATCACATACGGTACGAACAACGAGTTCGGTTTCGATTATCTTCGCGACAATATGAAGTTCGACGTCGAGCAGCTTGTCCAGCGCGATCATTACTTTGCGATCGTCGACGAGGTCGATTCGATTTTGATCGATGAAGCGCGAACGCCGTTGATCATCTCCGGCGCGACCGATGATGCAACCGACAAGTATTACCACGCCAACGAGGTGATTCCGAAACTTGAGAAAGGTCATAAGGACGAAGAGACGAAAGTCACGACGGGCGACTATCTGCTCGACGAAAAAAATCATTCCGCCGTGTTGACCGAACAGGGCGTGACGAAAGCAGAACGTCTTCTCGGTGTTTCAAATCTTTACGATCCGGGCAATATGGAGTTGCTGCACTGCGTCGAGCAGGCATTGAAAGCACACACGCTGTACAAACTCGATCATCACTACGTCGTGCAGGAAGGTGAGGTGATCATTGTCGACGATTTCACCGGCCGCCTGATGCAGGGTCGCCGCTGGTCTGACGGTCTTCACCAGGCCGTCGAAGCGAAAGAAGGCGTGAACATCGAACGCGAAAATCAAACGCTCGCGACGATCACCCTCCAGAATTATTTTCGAATGTATGAAAAGCTCGGCGGCATGACCGGCACGGCCGAGACCGAGGCAGAAGAGTTCGGAACGGTTTATCGGCTCGACGTCGTGCAAATCCCGACGCATCGGCCGATGGTCCGCAAGGATAGTTCCGATGTGATCTATCGCACGCTCCCAGAAAAATGGGACGCGGTAGTGGATGAGATCAAGGAGCTGCACGCAAACGGACAGCCCGTTCTCGTAGGAACGGTATCAGTCGAAAACTCAGAGCTCGTTGCCGACCGTCTCAAAAAAGTCGGCATTCCGCACAACGTTCTTAACGCCAAGTATCATGAACGCGAAGCCGAAATCATCGCCCAGGCCGGTCGCAAAGGCACCGTTACAATCGCCACCAACATGGCTGGCCGCGGAACCGATATTTTGCTCGGCGGCAACCCGGAATTTCTTGCCCGCGAATATCTGAAGCGGCAGGAGATAAACCCGGACGATGCGACCGAAGCGCAGTTCGAGGAAGAATTGCAAAAGGCGAAACGCGTCGTCGAGGAAGAACACAAAGAGGTCGTCAACGCGGGGGGTCTGCACATCCTCGGCACTGAGCGGCACGAATCGCGACGTATCGACAATCAGCTTCGCGGACGTGCGGGCCGGCAGGGCGATCCGGGAAGCTCGCGTTTCGTTCTCTCATTGGAAGACGATCTGATGCGGATTTTCGCCGGCGATAAGGTGCGGGCGATGATGGAATGGCTCGGTATGGAAAAAGGCGTCGCGATCGAATCGCGCACCGTTTCGAAACAGATCGAGCGTGCCCAGAAGGCGGTCGAGGCACGCAACTTCGAAACGCGCAAGCACGTGCTCAAATACGACGACGTGATGAACAAACAGCGTGAGACGATCTACGGCTTGCGCAAACAGCTGATGTTCGAACCCGAGCACCGCGACTATCTGCTCGGCGAGCAAGGTGTGGCGAAAGACCTGCTGCACGATTTGACCGAGAGTTTTCTCAACCCGCAGATCGACGCCGACAAGTGGGATGTTGACACATACGCCGCCGAGATCGAAAGCATATACGCGGTCGATCCGGCCGTGGATGCAGATGTCAATTTCAAAGTCGATAACGCGCCGGAGGTCGAGGAAAAAATTTGGGAAAAGGCGATCGCTTCATACGAGGAAAAGGAAAAACTCGCGGGCGGCGAATCGCTTCGGGCCTACGAGCGTTACATTATGCTCAACATTATCGACTCGCAGTGGAAGGATCATCTTCTCTCGATCGATCACGTCAAGCAGGGCATCGGTCTTGTGGGCTACGGGCAAAAAGATCCTCTAGTCGAATACAAAAAGCAGTCGTTCGATATGTTTCAGGATATGCTCGACCGCATCGACACGAACACGACCAAAGCTCTTTTTAATTTAGAGATCGTCGTCAAAGACGAGCAGGAAGAAATAGAGCGACTTGAAAGGTTAGAGCGTCAACGTGCCCGCCGCCAGTCCGCCGGCATGGCCTTTACGGGAGCGATGGCCACCG
>JBHENZ010000161.1:0-3016 GCA_046261815.1 Pyrinomonadaceae bacterium
GGCTACCACCGCTCGTTTCAGCCCGCCGGCCTTTCGCGATCGCAGCTCTTCTTTTCCTCATTCTTAACCTCGGCCCCGTCGACATTGCGGAACAGGTTCGCTGCGAGGGGAGTCTTAAGATCGCTTTCCCCGAGATGGGAATGCGAAGAGGATTGTCCAGCTGTGGTTATCCTTATTTATTTTGCAAAAAAATTACGTTTTATCAATTTCTGCTAGAAAATTTCGATAAAAATTGTGTATGCTTACAAGTTGGGCGTTGCGTTTTCGCGGGGTCACTTCCTTTCACCTGCCATCATTCGATATTGAGAGCGGCCGCAAACGTCGCTTCGGAATCTTGACCGGCTGAATTTTACGCATCGGAAAAGTTTTCTACAATGGCATTAAAATCTTTGTTTAGTTTGTTTTCCAGCGATCTGGCGATTGATCTGGGTACGGCGAATACGCTCGTTTACGCAAAGGGTCGCGGCATAGTCGTTTCCGAGCCCTCGATCGTCGCGATCAACAAAGTCACAAATCAGGTTGAGGCCGTCGGCCGCGACGCGAAGGAGATGCTTGGCCGCACGCCGGGCAACATCGTCGCTATCCGCCCGATGAAAGACGGGGTGATCGCCAATTTCGAGGTGACTGAGAAGATGCTGCAGCATTTTATCCGCAAGGCCCATAACGGTAAATCGTGGGTGCGGCCGCGGGTGGTGATCGGCATTCCGTCAGAGATCACGCAGGTTGAGCGGCGAGCGGTCGAGGATTCGGCTTATCGCGCCAAGGCCTCGGAAGTTTACCTGGTCGAAGAAGCGATGGCGGCGGCGATCGGTGCGGGACTTCCGATTACCGAGCCGCACGGCAACATGGTCGTCGACATCGGCGGCGGCACGACCGACATCGCCGTAATTTCACTTTCCGGCATCGTCTATTCGCGTGCGGTTCGCGTGGCGGGCAACGAGATGGACGACGCGATCACGCAGTTTATCAAGCGTAAATACAACCTGCTGATCGGCGAACGCACGGCCGAGGCGATAAAGATCGCTCTTGGAAGCGCTTTCCCGCTCGAAGAGCCGCTTTCTATGGACGTTCGCGGCCGCAATTTGATCGAGGGCATTCCGAAGACGATTACCATGACCGACGAAGAGGTCCGCGAAGCGCTCTCCGATTCTGTTTCGACCATCATCAACGCCGTTCGCGTCGCCCTCGAGCGTACGCCGCCCGAGCTTTCGGCCGATATCGTCGAGCGCGGCATCGTCCTCACCGGCGGCGGCGCGTTGTTAAAAAACCTCGACAAGCGTCTGATGATCGAAACGGGCCTGCCCGTTGTGATCGCCGACGATCCGCTCTCCTCTGTAGTTCTGGGCACCGGAAAAATGCTCTCCGACATCGAACTCCTCAAACGCGTAAAGTGGGACAATTCATTGATGACAGGAAGTTAGTAGAGTTGGCGGTAAAGCAGCGGCAGTGGGCAGCATGAGCCCAACCGCGAACTGCCGCTGCCAACTGCCAACCGAGCATGGCTGAGCGTAGTCAGAAAGAAGTTTGGAAGATGACGCCGTGGCTGGTGCTTGCCTTGTTGCTTGGCAACTTCGTCTTGATGGCCATCGATGCGAAAGAGCTGACGACCCAGCAGCGGGTAATTCGCGTTTGGACCCAGGTGCTCGCCGACTTTGTTCAGTCGCCGGTTACTACCGTCAGCTCGTCTTTTTTCGGCTATTTTTCCTCGATTGCTAACCTTCGAACCGCCCAAAGCGAAAACGACCTTCTAAAACAGCGCGTGCAAGAGCTCGAGGTCGAGCTCAAGGGCAGCGAGGATCTCGCCAATGAAAACGAGCGGCTGCGCGGTCTTCTCGATTTGGCTTCGCGAAGCGGTTACAAAGTACTGACCGCTCGAATTATCGGCCGTGACCCGTCTGCCTGGTTCGATTCGTCGATTATAAACCGCGGCAGTCTCGACGGCGTAAAGCTGAATATGCCCGTCGTGACCGACGGCGGACTTGTCGGGCGAGTCACCGCCGTCAGCCCTCTAACCGCTCAGGTCGATCTGCTAACCAACGACAAGTCCGCCGCCGGAGCAGTGATCGGCCAGATCAATGAGTCGAACACCCTCGGTGTGGTCTCGGGAACCAGCAAGCGCAACGTGCTCGAAATGCGTTACGTAGCCGGCTCGGTCGAGGTGCAGCCCGGCCAAATAGTGTACACGACCGGGCAAGACGGAATTTTCCCGGCCGGCTTAAAGGTCGGCGAGATCGTGCAGGTCGTCAGCGGCTCCGCGACCACGCCGCATCAAATCTTTGTCCGGCCGAGCTCCGGTCTAGATTCGATGCAGGAAGTCGCCGTGCTTCTATACGAGCCGGCCGCCAATCCGGAATTTGAACAAAAGTTGCCCAACGCCGTGAAAAGAAAATAGGCAATCGGCAGCAGCGGATGGATCGCTAACTGCTGCTGGCAACAGCCTACTTTTGAAGAATGGATCAGCTGAAAATCACAGTCGCCTTAATCGTCGCCGTCATTTTGCAGTGGACTCTGCGGAATGTGGCCGAGCCGTTTGTGTATATCGATTTTCCGCTGATCATTGTTGTCTACGCCGCGCTGCAGAGGGATGCCGTTAAGGCGATCTTTTTCGGGACGTTTGCAGGGGTCGCGATCGACGCCCTCAGCGGTGGTCTTCTCGGGGCCAGCGGATTCTCGAAAACCCTTGTGGCATTTATAGTTTCCGAGCTTGCGCGGCGTGTCTACGTGGACAACCTTTTACTACGCATCCCCGTCATAGCGGGCGCTTGTTTGCTAGATGCTCTTGTCTATTTTGGAATGCACCGATTGCTGGGTCAGCCGCCGGTCGGCGAGGTGTACGTCGTGCTCGCCTACAGCCTGATCGGCACCACGATTACCGGCACTTTCGTATTTTTGTTTCTGGATTATTTTTTGAAAGAGCGCGTCCGCATGCGGAAGCGTGAAATGTTCCCTGCCCGACGCCGGACGCGCCGACGAAACCCGATCCGGCTGGGACGATAAGCACTGTACTGTGCCGACG
>JBHENZ010000162.1:0-5951 GCA_046261815.1 Pyrinomonadaceae bacterium
AGTGAAAACCGAGAAGACACCCAACAGGGCAATCATCAGGATCACAAGAGCGATTACAACCTCTATGAGCGAAAACCCGGCGGTGGATCGCGAGGTTCTTGTATTTGTTTCCAATTCGGTTACTCCCTTGAAATCACGGCGCACCGGAGCTTGTCTTTTCGTTTTCATAAATGGCAAATTTTGGACACGGTAGGTTCGTTTCAGATCAGCGCACGCGTCGGCAGCGACCAGGGGACGGATTGGGATCCAGATAGGTCGGCGGTGTTGAGCTGCTGCTGCAGATACAATTATCAACGGTTGGCCTTTCGTTTACGGCGCAGGCTCGGGGCGTAGGCGTCGGACTAGGGGGGTCGGTGTTAGTATTCGTGTTCGTGTTCGTGTTTGTATTCGTGTTCGTACTTGTATTGGTATTAATGTTTATATTCGTGTTGCCGTTCGTATCCGTATTGGTGTTGTAGCTTGTATTAGAGTTCGAGTTTGAATTTGAATTGGTGATAATGTCCCAAACGGCGACAAACGGATTCACCGCCGTCGAGTTTGCGCTGTTTGCATCCGAAACTGTCGGAGCGTCAAAGGTCGGCACAACCTCGCCTCCACCCATCATGGCGGTTGTCCCCGTCGGCGAAATAAACACCATGCTTGAATTCGACCCATTGGGTGCCGCGCAGGGCATCTGACAAAAGGTGACCGTCTGCACGACGTCAGTTTCGGACGTACACGGACCGGACGTTGCATTGCCCCGGTGGTCGAAACGAATCACAACTGTCGAAGTAATATTTGGCGAAACAATGTTGGTGTTTCCTCGATTTGCAAAGTCCACGACTCGGGTTTCGCTGTCAGTCTCGATAATACCGTTCTGGTTTTGATCGGTAATAACCGAGAACGAAGTCGGACTGGTAGCTTCGACACGCGCGCGGTCGGCACAGTTTTCGGCTCGCCGTTTTACCGAGTCGAAACGGGCCCGATCGAGCGCGACCTTAAACTCTTTCGCAATGTTCTGCCGCTCGAGATTCTCGGAAGATCGCCCGAAAAGAGCCACGGCAAAGGTAACAAGAATCGCAATGACTGCAAGAACAATAAGCATTTCCACGAGCGAAACGCCCTTTTGGTTGTTAGGTCCGAGGTTTTTCATTTTGGGCTGAACTTTCCGGGAGAATTTCGGTTAGAGCGGGCCAAGTGGCAAAGGAATAGCCTTATCCGTTCTAACATAACGAGTTGAAGAAGGTCAAGTATTGTTTGACATTGTTCAACACTTGCGAGCAAACGGGTTTACCGCCTCATAGATTAGAAATTTCGATTGTTTAATTATTTCCAGATTGGGAACCGGCTGCAACACGACCTGAGGGAGTGCGGAACACGACAGCAAGCATAGGAAAGGGTTTACACCCGGGAACGTAAAATATCTGAAGATCGAAACGGTTTTTAGTCAAAACAACGGTCAGGTACATTTTCCATTGTGTTGACGACGAGCATGTCAACGACGGCGTTGAAATCGCCGTTTGTTGCCTCGAAAACGCGCAGTTGGTCGTCGGCGGAGGTGCCGCGTTCGAGGATGGTGTGGACATGCTCGATTTCTTTGCGGGAGCCGAGCGGATCGACGACGTCATCAACAAATTCGAGCAGTTCGCGGATGAGGTCTTTGACCGGGACTTCCTTTTGCTTTCCGAGGTCGAGGAGTTTTCCGTCGAGCCCGTATCGCACGGCCCGCCATTTGTTTTCCTGAATCAGCCGGCGATGGTACAGACGGAATCCGAGATTCTTCTCAGTCAAGGTGTAAAGCTTTGCGACGATCGCCTGGAATAACGCGGCGACGGCGATAGTGTCGTCGACGCGGGTCGGGATGTCGGCGATGCGGAATTCGAGCGTCGGGAAACTCGGATGCGGCCTCACGTCCCACCAAATTTTCGTGCCGTCCTGAACGCAATTCATCTTTACCAGCAAATCGACATAAGCTTGAAACTGTTGGTACGACTCGAAATGATCCGGGATATCCGTTCGCGGAAACTTTTTGAAAACCTCGCTGCGGTAAGATTTCAAACCAGTATTAAAGCCGAGCCAGAACGGCGACGAGGTCGTCATCGCCAGCACGTGCGGCAGAAAATATCGCGCGGCATTCATTATATGAATCCGTCGGTCGAGGTCTTTCACCGCTACGTGAACGTGAACGCCGAAGATCAAAAGGCTGCGGGCCACCATCTGCAGCTCGTCGACCAGCAGCTTGTAACGGTCGCCGTCGTAAATCTGCTGCTCGGACCACTTCGAAAACGGATGGGTCGAGGCCGCGACGATCGCCATTCCCTTTTTTCGGGCCAGCGATGCGATGATGCACCGCAGCTTCGAGATATCTTCGCGGGCCTCCTGAATGTTCGCGCAGACGCCCGTGCCGACCTCGATCATCGATTGGATCATTTCGGGCTTGATCTTTTCACCGAGCAGCAGCTTGCCCTCTTCAAGTATTTCGGAAACGTGCGATTTCAGCTCGCGCGTCTCGGGGTCGATGATCTGAAATTCTTCCTCGATACCAAGCGTGAATTGTTCGAACATAAGCTTCGCGTATTGGCAATCTTGGATTAGCCAAACCGCTTGTTCTGGCGATTTCTGCTATTCTACACGAACAGCTCTTCGAAAGACGATAACGGCCCCGGCGAATCAACGCATTCTCTGTTATTTATCGCGACTCGCATCGAATCGAGAGCGTGTGAAACCGCGTGGGCCAGTGGGACAAAACTGCTGCTCGCTCCGGGAAAGCGGTTGTTTGCAATTTTCGATACCGCAAGTTACCATAAACTCTCGAAAAATTGAGCGTTTCCTTGCCCACAATCTTCTTTTTCAGCTAGAATTTGCTTTCGCGACTTCCGACAGGATTAGGGCCGGCTTTCTATGGGCTTTTCGACAACAGCAATCCACGCCGGCAACGAACCGGACGCCGCCACCGGCGCCGTCAGCGTGCCGATTTATCAAACGTCGACTTATGCCCAGGCCGGCCTCGGACGCCACAAGGGTTTCGAATACGCACGCACACAAAACCCTACGCGGCTTGCGCTTGAAAAGAACATCGCCGCGCTTGAGAATGCCCGCTTCGGCTATGCCTTCGCATCCGGAATGGCGGCGATCGATGCCGTTCTCAAGTTGGTTAAGGCGGGCGAGCACGTCGTGCTCGGCGATAACACATATGGCGGCACGTATCGACTATTCAACAAGATTCTTGTTAATCAAGGTATTGAGTTCGAGCTGGCCGACACGGCGGACGTATCGAGTCTGGAAAACGCCTTTCGCACGAACACAAAGTTGGTGTTTGTCGAAACGCCCACCAACCCGGTTATGACCGTCAGCGACCTTCGGGCAATATCCGAAATCGCCCACGCCCGCGGTGCCAAAGTAGTTTGTGATAACACGTTTATGTCGCCGTATTTTCAGCGGCCGCTCGATTTGGGCTGCGACATGGTCGTGCACTCGACGACGAAGTATCTGAACGGGCATTCGGACAGCGTGGGCGGATTTGTCGCGCTGAACGACGAGGCCGACGCCGAATGGATCAAGTTCGTCCAAAACGGAATTGGAGCGATCCTTTCGCCGTTCGATTCATTTCTGGTGCTAAGAGGCACAAAAACGCTTGCCGTTCGTATGGAAGCGCATGATCGCAACGGCCGTATTGTTGCCAACTTTTTGGCCGAGCACCCGCGCGTGAACCACGTCTACTATCCCGGCCTTGCGTCGCATCCGCAGCACGAATTGGCCAAGCGGCAGCAGACTGGATTTGGCGGAATGGTCTCGTTCGAGACCGGCTCGCTCAATAATGCAAAAAAGGTGCTTGAGGGCGTCAAGCTTTGCACCTTGGGCGAGAGCCTCGGCGGCGTCGAGAGCCTTATCTCACACCCGGCGACAATGACCCATGCATCCGTGCCGCAGGAAACACGGAAGCGCCTCGGGATAACGGACGGCCTCGTTCGCATCTCGGTTGGGATCGAAGACGTAGACGATATTTTGGAGGATCTGGATCAAGCGCTTAATTAGTTCGGAGTTTCGAGCTCAGAGTTTCCAGAAGAATTGGGAACGTGGAATTCGAAAACTCGGAACTAAGTTAATTATGTTGAATGTCGAGACACACGCAACTTCCCACATTGGACGCCTTCGAAAGGGGAACGAAGACAATTATCTATTGTTGAGAATATCGGATTCGCGTGCCTGGACAAGCGGTCAGGCCGATGGCGAATTCGTTATCGAATCGCAGAATTTTACGGTTGACGACAACGGAATCGTGCTTGCAGTTTCGGATGGAATGGGAGGCGCGCTTGCAGGTGAAGTGGCGAGCAAAATGGCGGTCGAGAGCGTCTGCGAAAAGCTGGTCGCCGACGATCTTGAAACGACCCTGACGCCCGAGGCTTACGAATACAACCTTATCGCGAAACTTTACAACGCCACAGTTTACGCGAATCATCTGGTCCACGAACAGGGCCGAAGCGATCCGCAATTTCAGGGAATGGGAGCGACCTTTACCGGGCTCGGAGTTACGGCCGCGGGCGTCGATGTAATTCAGGTCGGCGACAGCCGCGCCTACCTGATTCGAAACGAGAAAATCTACCAAGTGACCAAAGACCAATCGCTCGTCCAGCAGTTGATCGACGCACAACAGATATCGACCGAAGAGGCCGAGACGCACACACTGAAGAATGTGATTTTGCAGGCGTTGGGAGCGCAAAGCGAGATCTACCCCGTTTCGGCAAGGCTTGAGCCGAACCAAAACGACGTTCTTCTATTATGCAGCGACGGCCTTTCGAATAAGGTGGCGGCCGCGAACATGCAAAAGATTGTGGTCGAGAACATCGAAAAGCTTCAGGTCGCCTGTGCCGAACTCGTCAAGCTCGCAAACGAGAACGGGGGCGAGGACAATATCACTGTAATTCTCGCAAAACTGACCGGTGAAAATTTAACTGAGCCATCGGGTGAGGATGTTCAGCTCGAATTAATTGATTTAGGAAACATTCACGACACAGCCGATCAGGAACCGAACGGAAACTAATCGTCACGCCAGCCCGCAAGCTCCTTCGTTATCCGCCGCACGTAGATTGACGATCCTTTAACGCTAACCACCTCCACTTTTTCGCCTTCTTCAAGCTCGGTCTCGTCGATCGGGAATGCTGTCCAGGTGGATCCGTAAACCTTTACGGCACCTTCACGGAGAGCGCCTTTGCTCGCCGCCGTCACGGTTCCGATCTGACCGGGCAAAGAATCGACGCCCATTTTTAGAGCGTTAGCATCGTGGTGCGGGAGGTATTTGGCAAACAGCGTACGGGACATTGCCGTCAATGCAATGGAAACGGCGGCGAAAACGATAAATTGAACGACGAAACCAAAGCCGGCAAGACCGACCATTCCAGCCGCGAGAGCTCCGATCCCGAACCATAAAAGTACGAAACCAAGAGTAAAGATCTCGGCTATGATCAGGGCAATGCCGAGAATCAACCACAAAATCCAGAGAGATTGTTCCATTCGAGGTATGCTGCGTCTTTGTGCAAATCATAGCATATTTGCCCCTATGAACTTGCGAATGCTTACCGGCATTTCGTTTGAAGAAAATATCAACTATGCTAATCTCATAATTCACGCTGGGGTGGCGGAATTGGTAGACGCCCAGGACTTAAAATCCTGTGCCTTTAGGGGCGTGCGGGTTCGAGTCCCGCCCTCAGTACCACAATCGTGTTGCACGACGGCTTCTCGTTAGGCGGGGAGCCGTTTTTTTATTTTTTGGCACGGGCGTTGCGGTTCAAGGGTGAGGTGGTGGCTAGATGAAACTGAAAATGGCTTTGAGAATAATTCTTTTTGCGGCGATTGTTTTTGCTTTCGGCGTGTCGGTTCCGGCCCATGGCCAGCAGGCCTTGACGGAAGCGCAGCGGATATCCGGTGATCGATTTAACTTTGCTTCGCGAACGCGCAACGGCGCGCTTGTTTAC
>JBHENZ010000163.1:0-6438 GCA_046261815.1 Pyrinomonadaceae bacterium
AACCGTGAGTGCCGAGGGTGCGACCGCGGATTTCGACAACGGCATTCTTCGGATTTCCTTGCCAAAGCGCGAGGAAACCAAGGCTCGCAAGATCGAGATCGGGGGATCTGGATCGAAGACAAAGGCAATCGAGGCCGAAAGCAAATCGGCAAACGCTTAAGTTAATTCATACGCGGACGGCGCCGGGATTGGAGAACAAAAGCTCACAAATCTCGGCGTCTCCGCGTCTCGGCGGCAAAAGAGTTAAGATATAAGAGTGCGATTCGATAGATTTACAATTCGCGGCCAGGAAGCAGTACAAGAGGCGATTGGTGTTGCCGAAAAGAATCAGAACCAGCAGGTTGAGCCCGAACATCTGCTTGCGTCGATGCTCGAGCAGAAAGAAGGTGTGGTGCGCCCGATCTTGGGGAAAATCGGCGTAAATGTCTCCACAGTCACGACGGATGTTGCGGCGGCGATTGCAAAATACCCGAAGGTTTCCGGCGGCCAGCAATATTTCAGCACTAGGACGAACACGAGCTTTCAGGAAGCTCAAAAGATCGCCGAATCGATGCAGGATGAGTATGTCTCGACCGAGCATCTTTTACTGGCGATCGCCTCGGAAAAGGATGGCGATGCCGGGCGAATCCTGCGTTCAAACGGCGTGACGCGAGAGGATGCCGAAAAGGTCGTAACCGACATGCGCGGCGGAACGCGAATCACGGATCCTAACGCCGAGGAAAATTTTCAGGCGCTTGAAAAATATGCCCAGGACCTAACCGAACGAGCGCGTAACGGCAAGCTCGACCCGGTCATCGGCCGCGATGATGAGATTCGCAGGACGATCCAGATTTTATCTCGCAGAACAAAGAATAATCCGGTTCTGATCGGCGAGCCAGGTGTCGGTAAGACGGCGATTGTCGAGGGCCTTGCGCAGCGGATCGTTTCAGGTGATGTGCCGGAAACTTTGAAAAACAAAAAGCTTGTGTCGCTCGATTTGGGTTCGATGCTAGCCGGAGCGAAATACCGAGGTGAGTTTGAAGACCGGCTAAAGGCGGTTTTAAAGGAAATCGAAAAAAGCGAAGGTCAGGTCATACTTTTTATCGACGAGCTCCATACGCTAGTGGGAGCCGGAGCTTCGGAAGGCGCGATCGATGCGTCGAATATGCTGAAACCGGCATTAGCCCGCGGCATTTTGCGAGCCGTCGGTGCGACCACGCTCACCGAATACCAGAAATACATCGAAAAAGACAAAGCTCTGGAGCGTCGCTTTCAGCAGGTTTATATCGGCGAACCGACGGTCGAGGACACGATAGCGATTTTGCGCGGGCTTAAGGAGCGATACGAGGTGCATCACGGCGTCCGTATCAAGGACGCTGCAATCGTGGCGGCGGCAACCTTGTCGAACCGCTACATAACCGAGCGATTTCTGCCCGATAAAGCCATCGATCTTATCGATGAAGCCGCCTCCCGCATCCGGATCGAGATTGACAGCCTGCCACAGGAGATTGACGAACTCGAACGCGAAATACTGCAGCTTGACATCGAGCGGCAGGCCCTTTCGCGCGAAACCGACGAGAAATCGAAAGGGCGGCTTGAGGACATCGAAAAGCGAGCGGCCGATCTTCGGGAACGCTCGTCGGCGATGAAGGCCAAATGGCAATCGGAAAAGGACGAGATCGAAAAGATGCGAACGGCGAAGGAACAGCTCGAAGAGGCCAAGCTGGAGCTTGAACGCGCCCGCCAGGCTGGCGATCTCACTAAGGCTGCCGAGCTGCAGTACGGCCGGATTCCCGAGATCGAAAAGCTCCTCGCGGCCGAGCAAAACCGTCTCGAAGAATTGCAATCAGACGGTGTTTTTCTAAAAGAAGAAGTTTCAGAAGAAGACGTTGGCGAGGTCGTGGCGAAGTGGACGGGAATTCCCGTTTCGAAAATGCTGCAGGGCGAAATGCAGAAGCTCGTCTCAATGGAGGAAAACTTGCGTCGCCGCGTGATCGGGCAAGACGAGGGCTTGACGGCTGTCGCAAACGCTGTCAGACGCGCACGAGCCGGTTTGCAGGACCCGAACCGCCCGGTGGGCTCGTTCATCTTCCTTGGCCCAACCGGCGTCGGCAAAACAGAAACGGCACGGGCATTGGCCGAGTTCTTGTTTGATGACGAGAGGGCGATGATCCGGCTCGATATGTCCGAGTATATGGAAAAGCACGCCGTCGCGAGGATGATCGGGGCCCCGCCGGGTTACGTCGGCTATGAAGAAGGCGGCCAGCTCACCGAATCGGTCCGACGGCGGCCGTATTCAGTCGTGCTTTTTGACGAGATCGAAAAGGCGCATCCGGACGTGTTCAACGTGCTCCTTCAAATTTTGGATGACGGCCGCTTGACCGATTCGAAGGGCCGCATCGTCGATTTCAAGAACACGGTCCTTATCATGACGTCGAACCTCGGCTCGCGTGAGATTCAGGCAGCCGAAGGTGACGAAACGCAGGCGCGTGAGGCCGTTGTTCAAATTTTGCGCAACCATTTTAAGCCCGAGTTTTTGAACCGCATCGACGACATCGTCGTCTTTCGCCAGCTCGGTCGGGAACAGATCACAGAGATCATCGGCGTCCAACTTGAGCGGCTTAAGAAGATGCTTGCCGAACGCGGCATCGCGATTGAGCTGGACGAATCGGCGCGCGCGTTGCTCGTCGAGCAGGGCTATGATCCGGTTTACGGTGCCAGGCCGCTTAAACGCGCTATCCAGACGCTGATACAGAATCCGCTCGCGGTGAAAATCTTGAACGCCGAAATCGCCGCCGGGCAAACAATCCGTGTTTCGGCCGACGGCTCCGCGATGAAATTCACAGCCGCCGAAGGTCATGCGGAAGCTCGGGCATAAGCGATGGCGTGACGATTCAAGCTCGATGTATCGCTCTTGCTTACGCGCGGGCTTCCGCATTTGGCTGACCAGGCTTTAGAATTTGACAGAATGTTTACGAAAAAGAAGATGACTGTTAACGACTCCGATCCATTTAACGAAGAGATTTTTGAAGGCGAACACCCGACGAAGATTCCGGTCAGCGATCGTCGTCGCGTCACCGAAGATGGCCTGCGCGATGGTGTCGAAGAGCCCGCACTAAAAGAGCCGCCGAAATCTGCACGCGAAACCGAGCTCGAAAATAAACTAAAAACCGAAATTGAGCGTCGGGAGGCGGCCGAGGCAAAGCTTGTCGGCGTGCAGGCGAAATTCGACGAAGCGAAATCGGGTCTTGAAAAAGAAACGACCGAGATGCGCGCCCGTCTGATGAAAACGCTCGAAGACCGAGCTAAACAGGCGCAATTTAATTTTTTAACTACGCTGCTTCCCGTTCTGGACAACTTGCATCTCGCGATTGACGCCAGTGAAAAAGATCCGTCGCTCGACCACTTGCGCGACGGCGTTAAGGGTACGGCGCGTTCATTCGAGCAGGCCCTGATGAGCGTCGGTGTCGAAGTGGTCCCGGCCATCGGCGATACGTTCGATCCGGAGCGGCACGAAGCCGTGGACATGGTTGCGGTGGATGCGGAAGACGACGGAAGAATCACCGCTGAATATTCCCGAGGCTACCGGCTCGGCGACCGGCTTCTACGGCCTGCACGCGTGCAGGTCGGGAAAGCAAAAGTTCAAACAGCAGGTGAGTAAGGCGTGCCTGTTTCCGTTATTCCGCAACGCCGCAAAAAGTATCGATGGTTTCGAGGTTTGAGCAAACCGGTAAAATTCAAAGGGCCGCTTAGACCGAAGCGGCTCTTTCACGCGTTTAAGCCAGGCGGCTCAAACGTCCTAAAAGAACCGATCCAGCCTCGGGTAGGTTTTCAGCTGAACCTGCTCTCTGAGGTATACAGGCGTGGTTGCCTGCACAAGTTACGCGCCCTACCATTGCCCGCTCAATCGTAATCAAACAGGTTTCCCGAAAGTCCTGCGCGAAAAAATTTCGGGCAAGCGCTATTTGGGAGCAAGCCAGCCAGCCGAATAATCTTCTTTATCGGCTCAAAGGTGAAATGCTATGATGGTTTTGGCAGCGACCCGATGGCCGCCGCCGCTGCATCAAAGTTGCTGGAAGTAATTATTCATTTATATGGCAGACATTGACTCATACAAAGAAAAGTTCAGCGACAGCGGGCGACGGGTTTTTGAAACCGCGCTTGCCGAATCGAAAAAGCGTGAGCAGAATTACGTCTCCATAGAACACATTTTGCATGCGGTCACGCGTGAAGAGGATGATTTGTTTTCCTCGACGATGCGTGATCTTTCGGTCGATCCGCGCTCGGTAAGGCTTCTTATCGAGAGGCGTCTTGAAGCGGGCCGCCAGCACGCCGGAGTGGGTTTTAGGATCGCCCCTGAGACGACCGAACTCTTTAAACGCGCTATGGACCGAGCGCGTTCGCAAGGCCGCCGCGTGATAGACGGCAGCGATATTTTTTACGTTTTATCAAATGATGAGCGCAGCCTTTTGAATGACGTGCTGCAAAACTTGGGCGTGCCGGCCGACGAGGTCGCGCAAACTGCGCGAACGCGGATTCGTAAACGCGAGAAAGAAGAAGAGCGCACCCGACAGAAATACGAGCTGCCATCGTTTCTGCGTCATTTCGGAGTCTCGATGAACAAACTTGCGAGAGCCGACAAAATCCCGCCTACGATCGGGCGCGAATCCGAGATACGCCAGATGATCGAAATTCTCTCGCACCGCGAGCGTTCGAATTCACCCATGCTCGTTGGCGAGCCGGGCGTCGGGAAAACGGCGGTCGTCGAGGGACTTGCACGCCTGATCGAGCTCGAGCCGGAAAAGGTTCCGGCACGGCTTCGTGATTCGCATATTGTCCAGCTGCAGATGGGTGGACTCGTCGCCGGCACGATGCTTCGTGGAATGTTCGAAGAGCGTATCAAGGGCATCATCGATGAAGTAAAGGAGAAGGACAACATCATCCTTTTCATCGACGAAGCACACACGATCATCGGTGCCGGCGCCGCGCTTGGTACGTCAAGCGATGCGGCAAACATGTTCAAGTCGTCCCTGGCTCGCGGCGAGCTTCGCATCATCGGTGCGACGACGATGACCGAGTTTAAAGAATATATAGGCGAAGACGAAGCTCTCGCACGTCGTTTCCGCCTCGTGAAGGTCGAGGAGCCGACTATCGATCAAACGCGCGAGATTTTGATGGGCCTTAAGCCGCGGCTCGAAAAAAATTGTTCGGTGACGATTTCAGACGAGGCGATCAACACGGCTCTCGAAATGTCGCCGAAGTATATTCGCAATTTGCATTTGCCCGACAAGGCGATCGGCTGGCTGGACACGGCCTCTGTAAAGGTTGAAATTAACCAACCGGAAAAGCTGATCGTCGAACCCGAACACATTATCGACGTCATCTCGCAGGAATCCAGAATTCCGAAGGACATGATTTACCGCGATACGGCCGACCGATTTTCGCAGATGGAGATCGAGCTTGGCGGCCGCGTGATCGGACAGAAGGATGCGGTACGGGCCGTCGCGGAAAGGTTGAGACTTAACAAAGGGCCGCTAAAAGAAAATCATTACGCTCCCGACGGTGTGTTGCTCTTCCTCGGCCCGACCGGCGTGGGTAAAACCGAATTAGCAAAGGCCGTTGCCGAATTTATGTTCGGTGATGAGAGCAAAATGATACGGATAGATATGTCCGAATATGGTGAAGGGACCGTGGGTGTCGAGAAGCTAATAGGCATGCCCAGAGGCATTGTCGGAAGTGAGCGAGGAGGCATTTTGACCGAGCAGCTTCGCGATAATCCATACACCGTATTGCTGCTCGATGAGGTCGAAAAGGCGAACCCGTATTTGATGAATCTTTTTCTTCAGGGTTTTGACGAAGGCTGGATGACCGACGGCCGCGGCAAGAAGGTTTATCTTTCGGACGCGATCGTGATCATGACCTCGAACCTGGGCTCGGAGAATTTCAAAAAATACGAAAAACCTCTTGGCTTTGGGATGAAATCGCTTGGCGATGTTAGACAGATCAAGGGCGACGTGATGCGGGCGGCGGAAACGCGTTTTTCGCCGGAGTTTCGCAACCGCATTGACGAGATCATCGTGTTTTCACCGCTCGTGATGGACGAGGTCCGCGAAATCGCTCGGCTTTACCTCGGTAAGATCAAGCGGAACATGGAACGACAGGGCCGCCTGGTCGAAATCTCCGACGCCGCCGTCGATCTGTTAACCGAAAAGGGCTTTAGCCCGGCCTACGGTGCAAGATTTTTGAAACGGCACATCGACCAAAAAGTAAAACTGCCGATCACCAACCAGTGGAAAACCGGCATGAAATTCACCGTCGACGCTGAAAACAGTGAAGTCGTGGTCAAGGCGAATGAAGCTTTTAGCCTCAATTAAACCAAATTTTAATTAACTGCATCAAAAGGCTTTGGTGTTAAAATCACCAGAGCCTCTTCTCATATAAATGCATTTTATTCCAACT